>CAYFSN010000082.1:3716-8688 GCA_964345845.1 uncultured Christensenella sp. | reverse complement strand
TACTGCGAGAGCTTCAACAGCCGGATGCGGGATGAGTTTTTGAACGGCGAATTGTTTGGCAATCTGTACGAAGCGGAAGTGCTGGCAAAACAATGGAAAGAATACTACAATAAAGTCAGGCCGCACAGCGGGTTGCGCGGCCGCCCACCGGCCCCGCAAAGCATCCTTCTGACGGCTTGAGGAGCTGTTATGATGTAGCGAAGCCTAAGAAGGATTCCAGGTGCCAGGAAACGGTCTTTACTAACTCACTGGTTGGTACAAAGACTGGGGGCAGACCACTGGTTCATCATGAGTAGCTCGCCCGCCCGAAGGATCAGCTGCTCCCCACCGTTCACCGTGTGCCGGGTCTGCCCGCTGACCATGTAAGCCATTTCTATAAAATTGTGCCGATGTTACGGGAAATCCACAAACCGGGTGTGCGGGCGCAGCGTGATCAGGCTGCCCTTGCGCAGCAGCCGAGCGCCGTTCACCAAAAAACGCTCGGAAGCAGTATACAGCGCCTGGTTGAGGGCATTGCCGTCCAAAAGCTGCTGCTCCTCCGGGGTAATCCGCTGTAGCTGTTCCAACAAATCCTGGTTCATGCTTCTCACCCCATAACGGACATTCTTTATCCATTATAGCACAAAATTCAGGGATTTGTCGCCAGCGCTTTTACCAATACATCCGGAAAATTGATGGTCATGCCGTCCACTTGAAGCGCCAACATGCGCCGCATGGTTTCCTCGCTGTCAATGCCCCAAGCGCGCACAGAAAAGCCCTGTTGGCGCAGTGTTTCGTTCCACTGCGGCGTCAGCACGCTGGCCTTGGGGCAAATCTGGCCAATTCCCTCGCGCCTGGCCGCCGCCAGCACATCGTCTGTCAGCCGCTTGGCCAGATAGCCCAGACGCATCTTGGCATCCAGTTGCCGCGCCGTCATCAGCGCGTCCCATATGCCGGAGGTGACGATCACCTGCTCGTCAGGTACATACTGCCGAATCAGCCGCAGGGTGTCGGCTTCGACGCCCAATTCCTTGATTTCGATGGCAAAATGCAGCCCCTTGCCGCCAAAGTGGCGCAGGAACTCCTCCAGGGGGGGGATGCGCTCGCCCGCAAATTTTTCGTCCATATGCACGCCAAAGTCGATCTGCAGAAGCTCCGCATAGGTCAGGTCATGAATGGCCTCCGGCCGCCCAGCAATGCGCATCAGGTCGTTGTCATGAAACAGCACGGGCACGCCGTCCCGGGTTCGCTGCACATCTGTTTCCACGCCGTTTGCGCCCATCTGCCAGCCTAGGTAAAACGCGGCCAAAGTGTTCTCCGGCGCATAGGCGCTGGCGCCACGATGCGCATAATTGATAAACTCCATGCATCCTCCCATATCATTCGGCCACAGAGAATATCGTCTGCTTTTTGCGGTATTCCGCGGGCGAAAACCCGCAGCCGCGCTTGAAGGCTACGCAAAAATGCGATTCATTGGCATAGCCGCAGGCCAGCGCGATCTGCTCCAGTGTAAATGCGGTGCTGTGCAGCATATACTGAGCCTGCTCCACGCGGATCAGCGCCAATACCTCACGCGGGGATTTGCCGTAGGCCTCCTTGAAGGTGCGAAACAGCTGCGAACGGCTGAGCCCCACAAAGGTGCTGATGCTTTCCACCGTCACCTCCGCGCTGAGGTTGGTATGCATATACCACAGCGCTTTTTTGCAATACATCATGGATTGCGTGGACGCGGCGTCCCGGTGACACCCGGCATACGCCAGGAAGCTGAGCATATCGCCCGCCATGGTGGCATCCAGTGACAGCGCATCCGGGCAATGCAGCACATCCCGCAAAATCCGCTTACAATAGTTTATCAACTGCTCGTCCGGCGCTTCCTTCCAGATCAATTGTTCCTCGCTCAGCCCCATGCCGCGGATGATGCGCAGGGCGTCTGTGCCGTGGAAGCCAATCCAGGCATAGCTCCAGGGATTATGCGCGTCCGCGTCGTATTGAATGGTCTTGCCCGGCCAGATCAAAAACCCCTGGCCCTGCTGCACAGGGTGCCGCCGCCCATTCTCCACATACATCCCCGCACCGGATAACACCAGATGAAACAAAAAGCACTCGCAAACTTTGGGCCCGCAGCGATAGCCCGGCTCACACTGCATATATCCGCTATGGCGAACCGAAATATCAATCATCCGGCACCTCTTCTATCAGCCCTTCACAGCCCCCAGCATAACGCCCTTCACAAAGAAACGCTGCATAAACGGATAGAGGCAGAGCATGGGGAAGGACGCTATCACAATCAAAGCATATTTGATGGTTTCTGTCAACAAAAGCGCAGTGGTGCTGTCTTCGCCGCCAACGCCCTGATCGGAAAAATCACGTCCGCTGAAATAGCTGCGGATCACCAGCTGCAAAGGATAGCGCGTGCGGTCGCGCAGATAAATCAGCGCGCTAAAATAGCTGTTCCAGTGCGACACGCCATAATAGAGCACCATCACCGCCAGTATCGGCATGGACAGCGGCAGCACGATACGCAGCAGAATCGTATACCAGTCCGCGCCGTCAATGCGCGCGGCCTCGTATAATTCCAGCGGAATGGACGTCTGAAAGTAGTTTTTCATGATCAGCATATTCCACGAGCTGATCGCGCCCGGCAAAATCAGCGCCCAGATGGTATCCACAAGGCCCAGTTTTTGCACCGTGAGGAAGGTTGGCACAAGGCCGCCGGTAAACAGCATGGTAAAGGTGAACAAGAAGGTGACGGGCTTGCGGGCCCCAAAATCCCGCTGAGAAAGCGGATACGCCGCCATGATGGTCAGCACAATGTTGATGCTGGTGCCCACCACCGTATAGATAATGGTGTTGAGGTAGCCGCGCAAAATCAGCTCGTTCTTAAACACATGCTCATACGCAATGGTGGTGACCTGCTTGGGGAACAGCACCACCTTGCTTTGCACCACCGCCAGCGGATTGGAAAACGAACAGCTGACCACATATACCAGCGGATACAGCACCAGCAGCATGATAAGGGCAAGGAGGCTCGCATTGATGCAATCAAACACCACATCGCCGCGTGTGCGCCGGATGGTGGACACCGTATGATCTTTACTGATCTTCATCAAACACACCTCCTTACCACAGGCTGACTTCCGATACTTTTCTGCTGACGGCATTGACCGTGCAGATCAGCACCAGGTTAATGACGGAATTGAACAGGCTGATGGCCGTAGAAAAGGAATAGTTGCCATCCTTGACGCCCTGGGTATACACATAAGTGGCCAGCACCTGAGAGCTGGTGCGGTTGAGGTCGTTCTGCATGGCATAAGCCTTTTCAAAGCCCACATTCATCACATGCCCCACGTCCAATATGAACAGGGTGACAGCGGTAGGGATCAATACCGGCAGCGTGATATACCATACCTTTTGCAGCTTGCTGGCGCCATCCAGTGTGGCGGCCTCGTAATGCTGAGGGTCTACGCCCGACAGCGTAGCCAGATAGATGATCGAGCCCCAGCCCGCGCTGGACCACACCCCGCTCCACACATACATGTGCGGGAAGGCTTCTGCGCTTTCCATAAAAGGCACGGCCTTGCCGCCGAGCGCCATGATGATGGAGTTGACAATGCCGCCCGTCTTCATCAGCGCGGAGGGGGAAGCAAAAATCTGCTGCAAAATGCCCACCACAACGATGGTGGAGATAAAGTGCGGCGCGTAGGTGACAAGCTGCACGGTCTTGCGAAAACGCGGGCTGCGCAGCTCATTCATCATCAGCGCCAGCAGCAGGCAGCAAGGGAACTTGGCAAACAAAGAATACAGGCTGACAACCACCGTGTTTTTGATGATCGTCATTGAATAGGCAGAGCGAAGAAAGCGGCTGAAATGCTTGAGTATATCGACCTCGCCTTTGGTGACCGCCCACGGGCTGCCCCAGATGCCTTTGGTGGGCTTAAAATCTTTAAACGCAATCTGAACGCCCAGCATCGGCCAATATTTAAACAGAAACAAATACGCAACCGGCAGGAGGATCAGCAAATACAGCTGCCAGTTTGCCACCAGCTCCTTCTTCATGCCCTGCACCCAGCTGTGCTTCTTTGGCAGTGTGTTGTTGATGGTCATATACTCCGCTCCTTTATAATGGCAAAAGACGGGGATACGGGTGAGCCTGTATCCCCGTCCTGACGAAGTTTAGTTTGCGGCCAGCATGCGGTCAAGCGCCGTCTGATAGATATACAGCATATCTTCCAGGCCGAGATTCTCAATCTCGCGCACATATTCTGCCCACACAGCGTCGCTGTTGATGTCCTTTTTGCCGGTGATGAAGTCGGCGCGCCACACATCGTGGCAGTTGGTGTTGATATCGGCTTTCAGCGCAGAAAGCTCGTCGGACTCATCGGAGGTGAAGTTGAACAGCCAGGAGATTTCGTTGCAGTAGGGCACCAGCTTCTGGCTGGTTTCATAGCCCAGGCCGCGGCACTGCGCGCCGGGATAGGTTTCATCGGTGAACCAGTTGGGCACGTTGCCGGACGCATAGCAGGAAACGGCGGCAGTCACGAGATCGTAATTGGTGTCTTCGTTCACCTGCGCGAGAATCTCGTCGCTCCAGGTGGGCAGGCCGTCTTCGTTGTAATACCAGTCTTCACCTTCCTTGCCGAAGTTGATCAGCAGGCTGCCTTCATAGGTGTACAGATTGTCCACCCATTTTACCAGCAATTCGGGCTGTTTGCAATTGGCAGTGACCACAAACGCGCCCTTATAGATGCCGCTGTCCATGGTGTTCCAGTTGCAATAGCCTTCGGGGCCGGTCAGCGCCTGATCCATGCCGATATAGTCGTTTTCGTCAATACCGGCGGCGGCAATGCTGTGGTAGGCCAGGGCGAAGATCTGGTTCTGGCTGCCCAGCGCCACCATGGAGGAGGTCTTGAGGGAGAAGATGTTGCTGTCAATCAGGTTTTCGGTGTACAGGCGGTTCAGATAGCTGAGCATCGCGCGGTATTCATCGGTGGTG
>CAYFSN010000082.1:0-3706 GCA_964345845.1 uncultured Christensenella sp. | reverse complement strand
ATCCGCGGGATCGGCATCCACACACAGGTCGTCACGGCCGCGGTTGTTGATGCCAAACGCGCCGGAGAACAGGTTCATAATGCGGGTCAAAGAGTTGGAGGTGATGCCCACTTCGTCGGTCGCGTCGCCGTTGCCGTTGGCATCGTTATCGCGGATGAGCACCAGCAGATCGTACAGTTCATCAGTGGTGGTGGGTGCGCCGGTCGTCCAGCCCACGTTTTCCATCATCTGCTTGTTAAAATAGAGGTTGGGCAAAATACGGGAGGCAGGGCTGTCCTTGAGGGTGGGGGTGGAATACAATGCGCCGGTATCAGGGTCCAGCATAGAGCCCCAGGCATTCATGTCAGTCATCTTTTCACAGAGGTTCGGGGCAAACTCCCGCACCAGCTCGTTGATATCCATGAACATGCCTTCTGCGCCGTACTTATTGAGCATGGAGTCGGTGATGTTGCAGCGGAAGAACGCGTCGGGCAGCGATTTGATATCGCCGCTGGCCAGCAGGATACCAATCTTTTCTTTCATTTCATCCAGGGTATACAGCTCCCAGTTGATATGAACGCCGGTGGCTTCCTCTAAATACTGCCAGCATTTCATGTTTTCCCAATCGGTCTGGTAGGTGGCGTTGTACGCCGCCCAAAAGGTGAATTCGACAGGTTCGTCGGACACGCGGGTGAGTTCCGCCATGGCAAAGGTGGGTACCATTAGGACGAGGGTCAGGAGCAGGGCGAGAAACTTCTTCATGGTTATACCTTCCTTTCAAATGAGTAACTATGCTGCACACGCAAATTGCGTGTCAAGACCATCAGTGGTATTCCGGCAACCAGCCGGTGTGCGCTTCCAGCATATCATTGCAAAGGGCAATGATGTCGTCGATCGAAAGCTCGCTTTGCAGGTGCGGGTCCATTAATGCCGCCTGATAGATAGTGTCCTTTTTCAGGGTATAGGCGGCTTCAATGGTGAGCAGCTGCACATTCACGCTGGTGCGGTTGAGCGCAGCGCATTGCTCGGGCAGCGCGCCCACATAGCAGGGAGTGATGCCGGAGCCATCCACCAGGCAGGGCACCTCCACACAGGCATTTTGCGGCAGGTTGGTGATCAGCCCGCTGTTGATCACATTGCCCGCAATTTTATAGGGCGTATTGGTTTCCATGGCGGCCATCATATGGCTGGCATATTCGCGGGAAAGCTCGTGCCGAAGCTCCGGATTGTTGGTCAGCGCGTCGCGCTGTGTCGTCCATTTTTCGATGTTCTTGACGCAGCGGCGCGGGTACTCATCCAGGGGAATGTTGAACCGCTCAATCAGCTCCGGGTACTTGTCCTTGATAAAAAACGGCGTATACTCGGCATTATGCTCGCTGGACTCCGTCAAATAAAAGCCAAACCGCTTCATCAGCTCATAGCGCACGCTGTCGGGATGCCCCGCCTCGCAGGCCAAAGCGCGCCGCTTGATTTCGGGGTACAGGTCATTTCCCGTGCCGTCTTGGATTTCCAGCAGCCAGGCCTGGTGGTTGACGCCCGCAATCAGCGTGCGGACGGTATCGTCATAGGGCATATCCAACGCTTCCAGCAGGCGCTTGGCGCACACTTGCACACTGTGGCACAGGCCGATGGTCTTTGTGGGGGTATAGCGCTGCATATAGCCGGTAAGCATCGCCATGGGGTTGGTGTAGTTGAGAAACCAGGCATTCGGGCACACGGCCTGCATATCCTCCGAAAAATCCCGCAATACGGGGATGGTGCGAAGCGCCCGGAAAATCCCGCCGATGCCCAGCGTATCGCCGATGGTCTGGCGAAGGCCATATTTCTTGGGTACCTCAAAATCCGTGACGGTGCAAGGCTCGTACAGCCCCACCTGGATGGCGTTGATCACATAGTCTGCGCCTGCCAGGGCATCCCGGCGTTTTGCCACCCCCAGATACGAGGTGATGACGGCATGCCCGCCCATATTGTGATTCAATGCCGTCAGCATCCGTCGGCTGTCCTCCAAACGGACGGGGTCAATATCGTACAGGGCAAACTCGCTGTCCTTGAGCACGGGCGAAAGCATGCAATCCCCCACAACATTTTTGACAAACACGCTGGAGCCTGCCCCCATAAACACAATCTTGGCCATGTTACACATCTCCTTCGGCGATTTTAACACCAATTCTCACAATTGCATAATGAGATTATAGTGAATTGGCGGGCGGCAGGCAATTCCTGAACGTTGCGAATCGTTTTCTGAATGTTGCATGATTTTGCTGCTGTTTTACAAAATGATCTCCAGCAGCGCGTCCATCAGCGGTTTTTCCAGGTGCATTGCGTGCAAGCCGGACACTTTGCCCGGCATATCCGGTGCATTTTTGTACACATCAAATATTTTCTTTTTCAGAGGAATGGAAATTTGTGCACCATGGAGAAACTCAAAAACGCGTTCCTCCCTATCCTCCTCTCCATACAGCCGGAGGTTGCCAAGGCGCACCGTGATGTCATCATGCGAAGAAGAGGCAAGAGAGAGCGCCACCGTCCGCGTCCCGGCATCTGCCGTCTGTTCGAAGGCGCAGTTTGCGTCTATCGTATCCGCCGTCATGCCGCGCAGCAGAATTCGCCAAGCGCGCTGCGGAGGAAGAAGCGCCCTGTCCCCTTCTGTTTTGAGGGTGAGCACCGCCTGATTTTCGCCCCATTCCCACCCGATGTGCGTCAGCGCATACGCGCCGTGCCGGTATTCCATGCCGTCCCCCGCGTCCTCATACAGCGCAAAGCTATTGGAAGCGCCGGGGAATATCATCAGCTCCATTGCCTCCGGATTGTCCGTGCTGTTATCCAAATGCGCCCGGCCATCCAGCGGCACAATGGCACCCGGCTTTGCCAGCACGGCAACCTGATCCAGCGAACGGCACAAAACCGCCTTGCGGGGGCCTTGATAGGCCTTGCCTGTTTGCATATCCGTCCAAAGCCCCGGCGGAATCCAGGCGTTTACCGATGCCAGCCCCGTTGACAGCGCGCAGCGCTCCGTGACGGCGCAAACCATCAGCTCCGTGCCAAAGAAATACTGGTTGGGCACATGATAGGCCGCCTCCGCATCTGGATAATCATGATATATGGGATATACGGTGGCCTGCAGCTTGCTGTTCGCCAAGTAGTTCATGGTGTAAAAGTACGGGATCAGCCGGTGCCGCAGCCGCAGCAAATCTCCCGCCCTGCGTGCCGTTTCCCGGTCGTAGCTCCAGGGTTCTTTGCTGCTGAAGGGATTATCGGAGCAGTGCATCCGAAGAATGGGCGAAAACACCCCAAACTGCAGCCAGCGGATATACAGCTCCCGGTCCCGGATGCCCGCCTTGAAGCCGCCGATATCGTGGCTCCACCAGCTATACCCGGCATTGGCTGCTGTGGCGGTGAAGTAGGGCTGAAAACGCAGCGACTCCCAGCTCGCCACCGTATCGCCGGAAAAGCCCACGGGGCAGCGGTGGCTGCCAAAGCCTGCATAGCGGGACAGAATCATCCCGCGTTTTCCACCCTTGCGGCTGTCCTCAAAATACATGTGGTTGAGCATCCACAAAGGGTCCAGCCCTTCCTGCACGCTATACTTGCCCTGCTGCCAGTCGATCCAGAAAAAGTCTATGCCGTTTTTCTCCAAGGGGCGCAGCACATCCTCAAAATACGCCGTCATAAAGCGCGGGCTGGTGCAGTCAAACGCAATGGGGCGCTGCGTGGCAGGATCGATGCC
>CAYFSN010000081.1:0-8769 GCA_964345845.1 uncultured Christensenella sp. | reverse complement strand
CCTATGGCCGGCTGGGCGTGAAGGTGTGGATTTACAAAGGTCAGATTCTGCCGCAGCAGAAAAAGCAGACCGTGCGCGCCACCGAAGGAGGCAAGTAAACCATGTTAATGCCCAAGAGAGTTAAGCGGCGCAAGCAGTTCCGCGGCCGTATGAAGGGCCAGGCCCATCGCGGCAATATGATTACCCATGGCGACTTCGGCCTGGTGGCCACCAGCCCCAGCTGGGTGACCAGCCAGCAGATTGAAGCGGCCCGTATCGCGCTGACCCGCCACACCCGTCGCGGCGGCCAGGTATGGATCAAGATTTTCCCCGACAAGCCCGTCACCGCCAAGCCCGCGGAAACCCGCATGGGTTCGGGCAAAGGCTCGCCGGAGTACTGGGTCGCGGTTGTCAAACCCGGCCGTGTCCTGTTTGAAATTGGCGGCATCGAAGAGACCGTGGCCCGCGAGGCGCTGCGCCTGGCCGCCAGTAAGCTGCCCCTGCGCTGCAAGGTCGTCAGCCGCGCGCAGCTTGATCCGAAAGAGGAGGGCATGTAATCGTGAAGGTCAGCGAATTTACAGCCATGAACCCCGAACAGCTGAGCGAAGCCATCGCCGAACTGAAGGCAGAGCTGTTCAACCTGCGTTTCAGGCTCGCCACCGGGCAGCTTGAAAACACCATGCAGATTTCTTCCGTCAAGCGGGACATCGCCCGTGCTTTGACGGTACAGACCCAGGCCCAGAAGAAGGCCGCGCAGAAGTAAGCCGTGAAAGGAGGCAACCCTGTGAGTGAGCAAAGAGGACTCCGCAAAACCCGCGTTGGCACTATAGTCAGTGATAAGATGGACAAGACCATCGTGGTAGCCGTGACCACCCGTGTGCGTCACCCTTTGTATGGCAAGTTCATCAAACGCACCACCAAGTTCAAGGCCCACGATGAGCAGAATGCCTGCGGTATCGGCGATACCGTGCGCGTTATGGAAACCAGGCCGCTGAGCAAGGACAAGCGCTGGCGCCTGCTGGATATCATCGAAAAGGCTAAGTAATGCGTATGACCTCTCATGGGCGCAAGGCTTCATGAAGAGGGATCGATAAAGGAGGAACCCCTATGATTCAGCCGCAAACCCGGCTAAAGGTCGCCGATAACTCCGGCGCCAAGGAAATCATGTGCATTCGCGTGCTGGGTGGCTCGTTTCGCCGCACCGGATCAGTGGGCGACATCATCGTCGCCAGCGTGAAAGCCGCGGCCCCGGGCGGCGCCGTCAAAAAGGGCGACGTCGTCAAGGCGGTCATCGTGCGCGTGGCGAAGGCCAAGCGCCGTGAAGAAGGCAGCTACATTCGTTTTGATGATAACGCAGCCGTCATCATCAACGACGACAAGCAGCCCCGCGGAACCCGCATTTTCGGACCCGTGGCCCGTGAACTGCGCGAGCGTGATTTTATGCGTATCGTCTCGCTGGCGCCCGAAGTGCTGTAAAGGAGCAAGACAGTGAAAGTACATGTAAAGACCAAGGACGAAGTCATTGTCATCTCCGGCAAGGACAAGGGCCAAAAGGGTAAGGTGCTGTCCGTGAACCCCAAGACCGGCCGCGTCACCGTGGAAGGTATCGCGATGGTCACCAAGCACCAGAAGAGCCGCGCCCAGGGCCAGCCCGGCGGCATCATCAAGAAGGAAGCCGCCATCGATGCCAGCAACGTGATGCTGGTGTGCCAGAAGTGCGGCAAGCCCTCCCGTTCAGGCACCAAGGTGCTGGAAGACGGCAAGAAGATCCGCACCTGCAAAAAGTGCGGCCAGCAGATGGACTGAGGAGGAATAGCAAATGGCCACACGTTTAAAGGAAAGATATCAGAAGGAAGCTGTTCCTGCGCTGTCGCAGAAGTTCGGCTACAAAAACGCCATGCAGGTGCCGAAGCTCGAAAAGGTCATCATCAACATGGGCCTGGGCGACTGCAAGGATAACCCCAAGGCGCTGGAGAGCGCAGTGGAAGAACTGACCCAGATTGCCGGCCAGAAGCCGGTGGTCACCAAAGCCCGCAAGTCCATCGCCAACTTTAAGCTGCGCGAAGGCATGAGCGTCGGCGCCAAGGTCACCCTGCGCGGCGAGCGCATGGAAGAGTTCTTTGACAAGCTGGTCTCCATCGCGCTGCCCCGCCTGCGCGACTTCCGCGGCGTATCCAGCAAGGCCTTTGACGGCCGCGGCAACTACGCCCTGGGTGTTCGCGAACAGCTGATTTTCCCCGAAATCAACTATGATAGCGTGGAGAAGATTCGCGGCATGGAGATGATCTTCGTCACCACCGCCGAAACCGACGAAGAAGCCAAAGAGCTTCTGACCCTGCTGGGCATGCCCTTCGCGCAGCAGCAGTAAGGGAGGAGGAGAAAACATGGCAAAGACCAGTATGAAGGTAAGACAGGCCCGCCCGGCCAAGTTCTCTACCCGTGCCTATACCCGCTGCCGCCTGTGCGGCCGCCCCCACTCGGTGCTTCGTCGCTACGGCGTGTGCCGCATCTGCTTCAGAGAGCTCGCCTACAAAGGCGAAATCCCCGGCGTCCGCAAGGCCAGCTGGTAAGGAAAGGGAGGAAGCAACATGATCATCAACGATCCCATCGCCGATATGCTGACACGCATCCGCAACGCGCAGGTTGCCAAGCATGATTCGGTCATGATCCCGGCCAGCAAAGCCAAGCTCGCGATTGCCAAAATCCTGCTGGATGAAGGCTATGTGCGCAGCTTTGAAAAAATCGATGACGGCCCCCAGGGCAGCATCAAGATTAACCTGAAGTATGTCAACAACAAGCAGCAGCCGGTCATCGCCGGGCTCAAGCGCATCTCCAAGCCCGGTCTTCGGGTGTACGCCAGGTGCGACGAACTGCCCAAGGTATTGGGCGGTCTGGGGGTGGCCATTGTGTCCACGTCCAAGGGCCTCATGACCGACCGCGCCGCCCGCGCGGACAACCTGGGCGGCGAAGTGCTGGCCTATATCTGGTAACCATCACGCACAGGAGGTAATCATCATGTCTCGTATCGGAAAACTTCCGGTCCAGGTACCCGCTGGCGTGACGGTCACGGTTGATGACAAGAACTTCGTTGTTGTCAAAGGCCCCAAAGGCACGCTGAGCCAGCAGGTGAACCCGGACATCACCATTTCCCAGGAGGACGGCGTTCTGACGCTGGAGCGTCCCACCGACTCCAAACCCCACAAGGCCATGCATGGCCTGTACCGCACGTTGGTCAACAACATGGTGGTGGGTGTGACCCAAGGCTTTGAAAAAGCGCTGGAGCTGGTAGGAACCGGTTACCGCGCCGCCGCCGAAGGCAACAAGCTGACCATGAACGTCGGCTACTCGCACCCCATTGTTTTTGAAGCCCCCAAGGACGTCACCTTTGAGACCCCCGCCCCCACGCAAGTGGTGGTCAAGGGCATCAACAAGCAGGTGGTTGGTTCCCTGGCGGCCGACATCCGCGCCACCCGTCCGCCGGAGCCCTATCTGGGCAAGGGCGTCAAGTACAAGGGTGAGCGCATCCGGCGCAAAGAAGGCAAGTCCGGCAAACGATAAGAAAGGGAGTGAACGCAAATGTTCAAAAAGCGTGACCGTAACGAAGTCCGTGTCATCAGGCACGCACGTGTGCGCCGGAAGATCAGCGGCACACCCGATATGCCGCGTCTGTGCGTCTTCCGCAGCAACCAGCATATTTACGCGCAGGTTATCGATGATACCCGCGGCATAACGCTGGCCCAGGCTTCCACCATGGAAAACAGCGGCAAGGCGGCCGAGCGCGCCAAGCGCACGGAAAACAAAGTGAACGAAGCCAAGGCCATCGGCAAACTGGTGGCTGAGCGCGCCATGCAGCAAGGCATTGAAAAAGTCGTGTTTGATCGCAGCGGCTATGTATACACCGGCCGTGTCGCTTCTCTGGCAGATGGTGCCCGTGAAGCCGGGCTCAAGTTCTAAGAAGGGGAGCAACAAAGCATGCAACGCAGAGACAGAGACAGGAATAGAGACAGGGGCCGGGAGGAGCAGTCCGAGTTCCAGGAGAAGCTGGTATCGGTCAACCGCGTCGTGAAGGTCGTTAAGGGCGGCCGGAACTTCCGGTTTGCAGCGCTGATGGTGGTGGGCGATGGCGCCGGCCGCGTTGGCGCCGGCATCGGCAAAGCCGCCGAGATTCCCGAAGCCATCCGCAAGGGCGTGGAAGCCGCGAAAAAGCACCTGATTCAGGTACCCATCGTCGGCACTACCATCCCGCACCAGACCACTGGCTACTTTGGCACCTCCAAGGTGGTCATGCTGCCCGCTGAAGAAGGTTCCGGCGTTATCGCCGGCGGCGCTGCCCGCGCTGTGCTCGAGCAGGCCGGTGTGAAAGACATTCGCACCAAGTCTTTCGGCAGCAACAACCCCATCAACACTGTCAAGGCGACCATCGAGGGGCTGAAGCTTCTGCGGTCGGCCGAGCAGGTGGCCAAGCTTCGCGGCAAGACCGTTGAAGAGATTCTTGGCTGAGGAGGATGGCATGAAACTGAAGATTACACAGATTAAATCCACCATCGGCTGCACGCAAAAGCAGATTGACACCGTCAAGGCCATCGGCCTGCGGAAGATTCGCCAGAGCGTCATCAGGGAAGACAACCCCTGTGTCCGCGGCCAGATTTTCCGCGTGCGGCACCTGGTCACCGTGGAAGAAGTGAACGAGTAAAGGAGGGACCTACCCATGAAACTGCATGAGTTGAAGCCGGCTCCGGGCTCCACCACGGCCCCCAAGCGTTTGGGCCGCGGCATCGGCTCCGGTCTTGGCAAGACCTCCGGAAAAGGCCACAAGGGCCAGCTGGCGCGCTCCGGCGGCGGCAAGGGCCCCGGGTTTGAAGGTGGCCAGATGCCCCTGTATCGGCGCCTGCCCAAGTATGGCTTCACCAACATCTTCCGCAAGGAATACGCCACTGTGAACCTCAGCGACCTGGACCGCTTTGAAGACGGCGCCGTGATTACGGTGGACAGTCTGAAGGAAGCCGGCCTAGTCAAGCAGGTGAAGGCCGGCGTCAAAGTGCTTGGCAACGGTGAACTCACCAAGAAGGTCACCGTCCAGGTGGAACGCTATACCGCGACGGCGAAGGAGAAGATCGAGGCTCTTGGCGGCAAGGCCGAGGAGGTCTGAGATTATGTGGGAAACGCTGAGAAACGCATGGAAGGTGCCTGAGCTTCGCAAGAAGCTGCTGTACACCTTCCTGATGCTGGTGATCTACCGCCTGGTCAGCGTCGTGCCGACCCCCGGCATTAACGCCGCTGTCGTGCAGGAGACCGCCAAGCAGTTCGACATGCTGGGCCTGGTCAACATGATGACCGGTAACGCCTTCTCCCAAATGACCGTCATGGCCATGGGCATCACGCCCTACATCAACGCCAGCATCATCATGCAGCTGCTGACCATCGCCATCCCGGCGCTGGAGCGGCTGCAAAAAGAAGGCGGCGAAGAGGGCAAAGCAAAAATCAACCGCATCACCCGCTATGCCACCATCGTGTTGGCTGCCCTGCAGGCCATCGGCATCATCGCCGGCCTGGGCGCCGCCACCACACAGGGCGGCGAGCGTGTGCTGATGGATAGCTACAACAACTTCTGGGGCCTGCTCTCCATCGGCATCATCATGGCCGGCGGTACAGCCCTGGCCATGTGGATTGGAGAACGCATCACGGCAAACGGTATCGGCAACGGCATTTCGCTGTTGATCTTCGCTGGCATCATCTCCAACCTGTTCAATGGCATCCTGACCGCGTTCACCGACGTGCTGGGCATCACGCCCTATGGCACCACGGTGGCGCAGTTCCTCATTCTGCTGCTGACCGCGCTGGTCATCATCACGGTGGTCACCTTCATCGACATGGGCGAGCGCCGCATCCCGGTGCAGTACGCCAAGCGTGTGGTGGGCCGCAAGATGTACGGCGGACAGAGCACACACATTCCCCTGAAAGTGGTCTCCGTTGGCGTGCTGCCGCTGATTTTCGCCTATAGCTTCATGGCGTTCCCCGGCACCATCATCGCCATGTTCGGCACCAACTCCGGCATCTACAGGTGGTGGAGCGCCAACATGCAGCAGACCTCTCCCTTGTACCTCATCATTACAGCACTGCTGATTGTGGCGTTTAGCTACTTCTATTCGTCCATCAGCTTCAACCCGCAGGATATCGCTAAGAATATCCAGCAGCAGGGCGGTAACATTCCGGGCATTCGCTCCGGCAAGAACACCGTTGAGTTCCTGGCCCGCACCACCCGCAGGCTGACGCTGTTCGCGGCGCTCTTCCTGGCGGTACTGGCCACGCTGCCCACCCTGCTGAGCGTTTGGCAAAACGTACAAATTCCGTTTGCTGCATCGTCCATGCTGATCGCCGTCTCCGTAGCGCTTGAAACCGTACGGCAGATTGAGGCCAACCTGGTCATGCGCAACTACAAGGGTTTCCTATAAGAAGGCCCTGTCCGGAAGCCTCTCCTCTGCCACAGGGCAGGGGAGGGCTTTCTGAGGAGAACTGATGAACCTGATTTTTCTTGGCCCCCCTGGTGTGGGCAAAGGCACCCATGCCGCGCGCCTGGCGCAGGAACTGGGCATTCCCCAGGTTTCCACGGGCGACATGCTGCGCGCCGCCATGAAGGCCGGCACCCCCCTGGGCGTGGAAGCACGAGGCTATGTGGACAACGGCGAACTGGTGCCCGACGATGTCATCATCCGCATGGTGAAGGAACGCCTGCAGCAGCCGGACAGCAAGAAGGGCTACATCTTTGACGGGTTTCCCCGTACAGTCGCCCAGGCGGAAGCGCTGGAAGCGTTTACCACCATTGACAAGGTGCTGGACCTGGAGGCGGAGGATGCGGCCATCCTGAAGCGTTTGGCCGGGCGGCGCGTCTGCAGCGAATGCAGCAGCACGTACCACACGTCCGTCATTGGCGACGCGACGGAGTGCTCCAAGTGCGGCGGCCCCCTCATTCAGCGCAAAGATGATATGCCCGAAACCGTGCAGCATCGGCTGGATGTCTACCACGAGCAGACGGAACCGCTCATCGCCTTTTATACCAACCGCGGCCTGCTGGTAAAGACCGATGGCGGCGGCGGGGTGGAGGAAAACTACCAAGGCGTCAAGAAGGTCCTGGGGCTGGTATGATTCAGGTAAAGAACGCCGCGCAGCTGGACAAGATGCGCGAAGCGGGCGCCCTGCTGTATGAAGTGCTGCAGAAGCTGCGCGAGGTCATTCGTCCCGGAGAAACCACGGCCGCCATCGATGCCTTCGCGGAATCCCTCATTCGGCGCGGCAAGGCGGTGCCCAGTTTTCTGGGGTACCAAGGCTACCCGAAGACCATCTGTGCATCCATTGATGACGAGGTAGTGCACGGCATTCCCTCTGACGATGTGGTGCTAAAGGAAGGCAGCATTCTGTCTGTAGACTGCGGGCTGGTACTGGATGGCTGGCAGGCGGACAGCGCCTTCACGGTGCCCATCGGCCAGGTTTCACCGGAGAAGCTGAAGCTCATCGAAGTCACCGAGCAATGCTTGTTCGCCGCTGCAAAGCAGTGCACTGCTGGCAACCGGCTGGGGGATATTGGCCACGCGGTTCAGACCGTCGCAGAGCAGGCAGGCTATGGCGTGGTACGCGCGCTGACCGGACACGGCATCGGGCGCAACATGCACGAGGACCCGTCGGTCCCCAACTATGGCAGCCCGGGCCAAGGGGTGAAGCTGCGCCGGGGCATGACCCTGGCCATCGAGCCCATGATTACCCTGGGCGGCTGGCAGGTGCGCCAGATGGACGATGGCTGGACCATGAAGACCCTGGATGGCTCCGCCTGTGCCCACTATGAACACACCGTAGCCATTCTGGACGGCCAGGCCGAGATTTTGACCCTGCCAGGCTATGTCGTAACTGCCTGAACCACACCAAGAAGGGAGCACTGCCGTTGAAGCCGCCGATTCAAGAAGGAATTGTCGCGATTTCCCAAAAAGGGCGTGACAAAGGGCGTGCTTTTATGGTACTATGCGAGGTGGACGCTGATTTCGTTCTTATTGCCGACGGCGATATTCGCCCTGTGGCCAGACCGAAGCGGAAGCGCCGCAAACACCTTGTCGCCATCAGCCGGGAACTGCCCGGCGAATTGTCGCGTTACAAGGAAGGGCGTCTCCAGGATAGCGACCTGCGCAAGGCGCTTGCCCCGCCAGACCCACTGTTATGACCCAACCCAATTAAGGAGGGCCGAGTTTGTCCAAGAGTGATGTCATTGAAATCGAAGGAAAGGTAGTCGAAGCGTTGCCAAACGCCATGTTCCAGGTGGAACTGCCCAACGGGCACCAAATCATGGCGCATATCTCCGGCAAGATGCGCATGAACTTCATCCGCATTTACCCCGGTGACCGAGTAACCATCGAACTGTCTCCCTATGACCTCACGCGCGGCAGGATCACCTGGCGCAGCAGAAACTAACTATCCCGCTGCTAAGGCAGCATACGTTGAAGGAGGTAGCCCATGAAAGTTCGTCCGTCCGTAAAACCGATGTGCGAAAAGTGCAAGATCATCCGCCGCAAAGGCAACGTGATGATCATTTGCGAGAACCCCAAGCACAAGCAAAAGCAGGGCTGAACCCCAGATGGTAACCGCGTGGGCGGCTGCACCCTTTATATTGGGTGACCATGCGTTTCATCATACACAAAGTAAATGTGCGGCATGTTTCAGGATGTACCGCATATTGCCCTCTCAAAGGGCAGGCTTCAAATCGGTAACATCCTGAATGGTTGATTTATCTTCATTTTTCAACTTCAT
>CAYFSN010000080.1:0-9037 GCA_964345845.1 uncultured Christensenella sp. | reverse complement strand
GTCGGCCGCATCGCCTTCCACATCAAAGGTGGAATAGGTTTGAAAGCCGCCCGCGCCTTCTACCATCTGAATCATCTGCCGAAGCGATGTGGCGCTGGGTGTCAGCCCCTGTTCGCGGAAAGCGCCCAGGGTCTCTTCGTTGTGGTCGCCCAGCTTGCCGTACCAGTCCAGCACCATCAGCACGGTGCTGACACCGCAGTTCCACTCACTGGTCTGCTGCTGGGTGCGGAAGTTGGTCAGGATGGTGAGGGTGTCGGTGTCCTCCATGTTATAGAAGTCCAGCTGGCTAAAGTAGGGGGTGCCGGGGTGGTCGCCTTCGCGCTCTACAGAGTCAGCGCCGTCTTCCGGGCTTAAGTCCGCCGTGTAGGGGATTTTCATGTCGTCTAAGTAGTTGCCCGTTTCCAGCCGAATCGCGGGCTGGGCAAGGGCGGTGGTGGCGCCAAAGAGCATGGCCATGACAAGGGTGATGACAATCAGTTGTTTCATTTGTTTTCCTCTCAAAACAATTAATTGCACCTGTAATGGAACATTTTCCCGCCATCTATTGAGTTTATTGGGACGCAATGCCTTTTATTTCAATGAACCGGACGAATCGAGTCTATGTAGTAGATTGCCTGACGCGCTGACTGCTTTTGCCAGACCGGCGCGTTTCTTCGTTCGTTTGGTTTCGAAAGATTCTTCTACTCTTAATACTCTCATGTTGTTTTATACAAGTGCCGGCGGCTATGAACCGCGAGTACCTACGGGGCATTCGCCCCGCGCTATAAAACCTTCGGGCCCGCGTTTGGGCCCAACCTGAGCCGCGCGCCCCGCGCGCATGGTGTGTTGGGTTCCTCCTCCCATGTGCATTATACCGGAAATGAAAATTTGCGCAACTGCGGCACGCCCGTAAAGCCGCAATCGCTCATTGGCGCCTGCCAAAGCGCGTTGGCGGGCTCTTGCCCGGCGGGAAGAATCTGTTCATTCAACCGGGGCTATGCTAAAATGCACCCATGGAGGGCGGATATGGTTGAAATCATCGCGGGCCGGGCGCACCGGCTGTGGCAGCCCCTGGCGCGGGAGGCGGCACAGGCTTACCGGGCAGGCAAGCATGTCACGGTGCTGGTGCCGGAGCAATACACCCTGCAGGCGGAACGGGACCTGATTGCCGATTTAGGCGTCAAGGGCTTTTTCCGGCTGGATGTGCTGTCGCCCTCGCGGCTGCAGTTTCGTGTGTTTGACGCCCTGGGCGGCGACAGCCGGGTGCCCATTGACGAGCGCGGGAAGGCCGTGGCCGTCGCCCGCGCGCTGCGCCAGGTGCGAAACCAGCTAAGTTACTATGCCGGTGCCCACGAGCGCCCCGGCCTCATCACCCGCATGAGCGACCTGCTGGCCACCTTCAAAGGCGCGCAGCTGCAGGGCGAACAGCTGGCCCTGGCCGCTGACGGTCTGGGGGAGCGCGCGCTCAGCTACAAATTAAAGGACACCGCCCTGGTGCTGGAGGCCTACCGCGCGCTGCTTGCCGGCCGCTTTGCCGACCAGGCGGACATCCACCAGGAGATGCTCTCGCGCCTGAAACAAGGGCAGCTGTTTGCCGGCCATCACGTGCTGGTCTACGGCTTTGACGTACTGCTTGAGCAAATGCAGCAACTGCTTTGCGCCCTGGGCAGCCAGGCGGACACCGTACAGGTGTACCTGGTGAACGAGCGCGCCCAGGCCGAGGACGCGGACAGCTTTTCCGCCGTACGCTACAGCGTGCAGCGGTTGATGGATGCCCTGCACCGCCAGGGCGTTCCGTACCACTATCGCCAGTTGGACGACGCGGCGCTGGAAGCGGCGCCGGAAATCGCCCACATCGAGCGGCACTTGCTGGGTCTTTCCCACCCGCCGCTTGCAGGCGAGGTGGCCGCCGTGTGCCTGTACGCCGCGCCAACGCCCCACCAGGAGGTACAGCACGTCGCCCGCCAGGTGCTGGGCGAACTGAAGGACGGCACCGCGCCGGACGACATCTTCATCCTGGCGGGGCAGTTGCCGGGCTACGCCGGGCTCATCGCCGCCGCCTTTGAGGAGTGGGGCATCCCCTACTTCATCGCCGACAAGCTGCCCATCACCGCCCACCCGCTGGTGCGCTGTGTGCTCAGCGCCCTGCGCTGTGCCGCCGATGGCTACCGCAGTGAGGACGTGCTGGAAATCATCAAGTCCGGCTTCAGCGGCCTCAGCCGCGAGGAGGGCTGGGCGCTGCAAAACTACGCCCAGGCCTGGGGCATCCGCGCCAGGCGGTGGACGGCCCCCTTTGCCCGCGGCGAGCAGGAAGAGCGCGACCGCATGGAGGGCCTGCGCTTGCGGGTCATCGAACCCGTGGAGCGCTTGCGCGAAAATCTGGCCAGCAGCCGCAGCGCCGCCGCCAGCCTGGAAGCGGTGGTAGGCTACCTGAAAGAACTGCAGGCAGAAGTCAGGGCCGAAGCGCTGGAGCAGGCCCTGCAGGCCGCCGGCCAGCCCAAGGAAGCCGCGCAGATGGCGCAGGTGTACCAGCGGCTGATGGAGGCATTGCAGCAGATGGCCGCGCTGATGGACGACGAGCGCATCCCCATTGTGCACTTCGCGCTGTGGCTGGAAAGCGCCTTAAACCAGGAGGAAATTGGCTCGCTGCCGCCGGAGAGCGGCCGCGTGCAGGTAGGGCAGATGGGCAACCTGCTGCTGCCCCGCGCCAAGTGCGTGTTCCTGCTGGGCTTAAACGAGGGCATACTGGACGTGGCCGACGATGGCTTGTTCTCCCAGGCGGAGGCCGCCGCGGCGTCTCAGCAGCTGTCCGCCGATTTGGGGCTGGACGCCACCGGCCGCCAGCAGTTAAAGGAGATGGACCTGTGGAAGGCCCTCACCGCCGGGCGGGAGCGCCTGTACATCAGCTATGCCTTGGCCAACGAAGAGGGCGGCGCTCTGCGCCCGGTGCAGCAGGTGGCCGCCATTCGCCGCATGCTGCCGGGCCTTCAAGAAGAGGGCGGCGCCTTGGCCGCCCGCCAGGAGGCCCTGCTTGCGCCCATGGCCGCCGTGCCGGCACTGGACGCCTTGGCCCAGATGCTTCAAAGCCGGGAACTGGCTGAAACCTGGGCCCGCGCCTGGGGCTGGTTTCACCAGCAGCCGGATTGGCGCCCGCAGGTGGACGCGGTGTTAAGCACCCTGCGCCCAGAGCCCCCCAAGCCGCCCCTCCCCGAGAGCAGCCTGGGCCAGTTGTTTGACCTCAGCGCTGCCTCCATTTCCCGGCTTGAGAACTTTGCCAACTGCCCCTATCAGCACTTTGTGCAGCACGGCTTAAAGCCTGTGGAGAACCAGCAGTGGGTGGTGGAGCCCGTGGACACCGGCAGCTTTTACCACAGTGCCCTGGAAGGCTTTGTGCGCGCCGCGCGGCTACACCCCCAGTGGCCCCACATCGACGAAGCCGCCTGCCGTGCCATGATGGACACAGCCCTCGCCCCCCTCGTCGCCGCCTGGCACGACCGCCCCTTCCTGGACACCGCCCGACAGCGCGCGGTATCTGACCACTACGTGCAATTGGCCCACCGCATGGCCTGGGTGCTCACCCAGGGCGCCAGCAACAGCGCCTTCCGCCCGGAAGCCGTGGAACTGCGCTTTGGCGGCCAGGGCGAACTGCCGCCCCTGCTGCTGCCCCTGCCTGACGGCCGCGCGCTTGCCCTGCGCGGCACCATCGACCGCGTGGACCGCTACCAGGGCGAGTTGGGCGACTGGCTGCGCGTGGTGGACTACAAAAGCGGCGGCAACACCCTCAGCCCTGAAAAGGTCTGGGCGGGCACCCAGTTGCAGCTGCTGCTGTACCTGCGCCAGGCCTTGCACCAGTTTGGGCACAGCAACCCCGCAGGCGTCTTTCACCAGAAACTGGACGACCCCGTCATTGCCACCGACCAGGAAGATAAGGTAGAGTCCGAAATCTTCAAGGCCCTACAACTCAAAGGCCTCGTCGTGGATGAGCCCCAGGTCGTCGCCCTCATGGACGAACTGGCGCCCCTTACCCTGGGCACCATCTACAATAAGGACGGCACCCCCCGCGCCAACAAAGGTGTCCTCACCCAGGAGCAACTAAGCGACCTCCACACCCACGCCGCCCGACGCGCTGGTGAGCTCGCCAGCCGCATCCTCTCCGGCGACATCAGCCGCCAGCCCCTGCAGGACGCCGACGGCAACCTGCCCTGCCGCTACTGTCGCTTTGCCGGCGTCTGCCGCATCGACCCCCTGCGCGGCGCCGACACCCGCCGCTTGGTGAAGATGGGGTTGGATGAGTTGTTGCAGCGGGTGAAAGAGTAGGTGGGAAAGCGGAATTCGGAATTCGGAATTTGGAATTCGGAATGGATGGCTGCGCTCACGCGCACAGGGAACGGTGGGACGGGGGAACGGGGCTACGGCCGCTTTTTGAAAAAAGCGGCGCAAAAACTTTAATTGGGAATATCTTGCATGGGTGCATGGAAAGTGTGCCCCCCAAAGGGGTGGAGATTGTTTATAGAATTGGCAGTGTTTGAACTGCCAGCTGCCTTGCACTGCACAGCACACGACCGACAGGGGATGGCCGCATGAAGAACACGCTGAAGCTATGGTTTTCCAACAATCGCAACATCGTCAGGCTCACCAGGTATGTACTGCTTTCCATATTATTCCTGTTCATCGCCTGGGTGATTGATGTCCGCTTTCCCGCCCTGAAAAACCATATACCAGACCTGCTGCTGCTGGAGGTGGCCACCTCCGAAATGTTCCTCACCAGCCTCAGCGGCGTCTTCCTCAGCATCACCACCTTCACCTTCACCACCATCCTGACCGTGCTCAACATCTATAACTCTAACTACTCGCCCCGCATCATCCAGAACTTTGTCGACAAGCCCATTGTGCTCAACGTTCTGGGCACCTTCATCGGCGGCTTTTTCTACACCATTTTCAGCCTCATCATGCTAAAACAGGCCAAGTTTGAAACCGAACTGGCCACCGGCACCCTGGGCATCATCTACGCTCTGCTCAGCATGGTGAACTTCATTCGCTTCATCCGCGGCGTGCTGCGCGACATCAAGGCCACTACCATCATTCACGACATCTACGACCAGGGCAGCCGCTTGGTGCAGGCGGAAGTAGACCGGCGAAAGAACGCTGGCGAATCCGTGCCCGAATACCAGGAGGACGCGCCCAAGATATATGCCAAGCAGACCGGGTATCTCCACAGCATTGACTATCAAAAGCTGGCTGACCTGCTGGGCGGTGTCTAGGGCGCCTTCGTCATCGACCGCTCCATCGGCGAATATGTCAACCAGGGCCAGTACCTGGCCCGCCTTTCCGCCGCCCGCATGGCGCACGCCGATGAAGACCAGCGCAAAGAGCTATACGCCAAGCTGGCCGAGGCCTTTGTCATCTACTACCAGCGCAACGACCGCGAGGACTACCACAACGAAATATCGCATCTGGTGGAGATCGCCGTGAGGGCCCTCAGCTCCGGCGTGGCCGACCCCGAGACCGCCATTGCCGTCATCGAGAAGCTGTGTACCCTGTTAAGCACCCTATTTTCCGCCGCCAGCAAGGCCGTCGTCGTCAAGCAAACCGATGACCTGGCCATCGTCCAGTCCTCCTACACCGTCAATCAGGAGCTGCACCTGGCCTTCAGCCAGATTCTGCACCACGCGCCTGCCGAGCCCAGCGTGTTCTACTCCCTGCTGGAGGGCGTTCAGGTCATCTACATGCGGGCGGACCACACGCTAAGAAAAGACATTTTCGCCTTCTGGCAGGACGTATACCGCCTCGCCGAACAAAGCCTCAGCCTTCGCCTGGATAAGGACAAGTTGCAGCAGACCAAAGACCGCTTCACCCACTCGGAAGACTTTGCCAACGCCGAGGCCATGAAGGCCGAGGAGTAGCGCTATCGTGCTTGGGAGCCGGGGGAACGAGGGGACGGCCGCTTTTTGAAAAAAGCGGCGCAAAAACTTTAGCTGGAAATTGGTAAGGGGTGAGCATACAGTATGCGTCCGAACAGAGGCAGGCCAAAGGGCTGTTCGTTTTCATGAGAGGTAACCGGTCATGCTGGCAAGCAATTTGTTTCGACAAGGACTCAACCATGTCCTGAATCGTGCAGCGCGGAACCATCAATTCCTATTTCTGAATCCCCCATTCCGAATTCGGCATCCCCGCCTTCCACGCGGGACACCGAAGCTGATGCTTCCCCCGCCTTCGCGAATAGGCTCGCGGCCCTTGCCGCGCCGCATTCCGAATTTGCCATCGTCCCGCCCCGCCTGCACCCCCTATGTTCCCGCTCTTGATGAAATCGTTTCGGTGGGGTATACTGAGAACATCACAGACATATCAACTTTAAAGGGGGTATTGCCCATGATCCAGGTAGTGCACGGTAAAAAAGGATCCGGGAAAACCAAACGAATCATCGACATGGCGAACAATGCCGTCAAAGAACAGACCGGCATTGTTGTCTTTATTGACGATGATAACCGATATATGTTCGACGTACAGCAGCCCGTGCGTTTTGTGAACGCGGGTGAGTATGGCATGTCCAGCCCGGAGATGTTCTACGGCTTCCTGTGCGGCATGGTATCGCAGAACTTTGACATCACCTACGTGGTGGTGGACGCTTTCCTGAAACTGGTCAACGTCAAGGTGGACGAGACTGAGTGGTTCTTCAACCAACTGGCCACCCTGGCAGAAAAGAACGACGTCACGTTCGTGCTCAGCGTCAGCGGCGATGACACCGATGCGCCCGAATACGTGCGCAAGTACTTCATCTAAACCGTTCAGGTACTTACTGCCGTCAAGGCCGGACAGTTTTTGCTGCCCGGCCTTGCGCTTTTCAAGGTGCGCCCATCAGTTTATATGGCCGCCGGGCGGGGTATGCTTGTGCTATCGGTAGTATGTAAGGAGGCGCTTTGAATTGAAGTGGATTTGTAAGGTCTGCGGTTATGTGCATGAGGGTCCGGAGCCGCCGGACATCTGCCCGGTTTGCAAAGTTGGCAAGGAGCGCTTTGAGCGCCTGGCTGACGACCGCGGCTGGGAAGAGGAGCACAAGCTGGGCTTTGCGATGGGGCTTGACCAGCGTGTCGTAGACGGCCTGCGCGAGCAGCTGCAGATTGAATCAAGCGAAGTGGCGATGTACCTGGCCATGAGCCGGGCGGCCGACCGCGAGGGCTACCCCGACCTGGGGGATGTGTTTAGGCGTTTTGCCTATGAAGAGGCGGAGCACGCCGGGCGTTTGGCGGAGTTGCTGGGCGAGAGCCTGTACCCCACCAGCGATAAGAACCTGAAAAAGGCCCTGGCCGGCGAGCAAGCCGCAACCAAGGGCAAGAGTGAACTGGCCGACCTGGCCAAGTCGCTTGGCTATGACGCCATCAGCGACACCGTGCGCGAAATGGCGCGCGATGAGGCCCGCCACGGCAAGGCGCTGGAGGGCTTCCTGAAGAGATTCTTCCGCTAAGAAACACGCAACACGAAGGCAGCGGCAACGCTGCCTTCTGCCGTTGCTGATGCGGCATACCACAGCGACCTACCCTATAAGTCAGAAGAAAAGGACGAACGCATGAAGCGATATCAATGGGCGCTGCCCACCCTGCTGGGCTTGGCCGGCGCGGGCGTGGTGTATCTGGCGATGACCCTGCTGTCGCCAGAACCTGTGACGCTGGAAAACGGACTATCCAGCGCGCTGTTTCTGCCGGGGCTGATTTTGCTGTTGCTGGGCGTGAACCGCTGGATGAAGCCCGGCGGCCAGGGCGGCTACCGCAGCCGCCCGGTGCGCACCCAGGCCGGCCTGCGCATGATGGGGGACACCACCCAGCCTGAGGCGCCGGACGCCGACAGCACCACGGTAAGCGACCGCAAATTCATCCTGGCGCGTGTGATTCCAGGCCTGGTGATGCTGATTGCGGCATTGCTAATCGTGTATACGGCGGTATTCTAAGCATAACCTGGCTGCAACCATGCGCCGAACACCTCCTGGCAAGGCACCTCGCCTTGCTTTTTGTATTTTTATATCGCAAACATCAAAAAAGGAATAGTATATCCCTAAAGATATGGTAAAATCCTTCTACATACCCCAGCGGCGATGGGTTGTTTCCCCGTGCGCCGCCATGATGGAAGGAGTATCTGATGATGCGAAACAAACCCTTTAGCCGGCGCTTACTGGCCGCGCTGCTCGCGGCGCTGATGCTGTCCGGCCTGATGGCCGCCACCGCGCTTGCCGTTTCCGAGGACTTTACTGACATCAAAAAGGCACCCGGCAACGCCTACTACACCCGGCTGCGCTTGAACGGCTATGACGGCACGGTGTATGCCTTTAACGACACGGAGGGGCAGACACAGTTCCGCGTATACGGCACATTGGCCCGCAAGCGGGGCTACTACCCGGTCTCTGTGACGCTGAACGAAACGGCAGAAGACCAGGACGAGCAAACCTTCAGCGTGGAGTTGCTTGACACCACGCCCGTTAAGGACGGCGCACGCAAAATGGGTTCTGCCAAACTGGTCGACGGCAGGGCGGAGGTACCCGAAAACTGGAAGCGCGCCCGCGCCAAGGAACTGGTGTACATTGAAAACCTGTTTGGCGTGAAGGAATACCGCGGCTACGCCTCCTTTGACGGAGAAACCTACTATTACTTCCCCACCGCCAACAGCCGCCCCAAGGCGGGCTCCCTGGCCAGCGTGGTGGAGGATATGACCTGGCGCGCCCGCCAACCCGGCCAGCGCGCCCTGTGCGTGCCCAGCGAACTGCGCAGGGGCTTCCAGACCTGGGTGTACATCACCACCACCGACGGGCAGGGCCGCTCGGTCGAGCTGCGCCCCCGGTCGGTGGCCGAGGTCTCCGCCGAGGGCATGGCGCGACTCGACGAGCTGGGGCTGGCGAAGCCCATCTGGCCCAGCGCCGCCAGCGTGTCCGGATCGGCGACCAGCTCGATGCCGGTGACCCGGGCCAGATCGCCGCGGTGCGCAGTGGCTTGGCGGCCGTGCAGGACGAGGGCAGCCAGCTGGCCGCGCTGGCGCTGGCCGGCGCCCCGCTGCGGGGCACCGACGAGCGCTG
>CAYFSN010000079.1:0-9420 GCA_964345845.1 uncultured Christensenella sp. | reverse complement strand
CCGGGTGACGTTGACCACCTCGCGCCCGGGCGGCGGCACCGCGATGCCCGCCCGGTCAAAGGCGCGTTTCAAGGTTTCGTTCAGGTCAAAGGTCACCGTCCAGAAGTCGGCTGTGGCGCACCATGCTCTCAGTGTCAGGTTGATGCGCCCATCCTGGGCGGAACCCATGCGGGCGGCGGGCGCCGGGTCCTGAAGCACCAGGGGGTGTTCGTTGGCCGCGCGCTCCATGATGCCCCTGGCGCGGTCCACATCGGTGTCCCACGCCAGGGCGAAGCTGATGTCGGTGCGGCGCCTTGGGTGCGCGGAAAAGTTGGTCACCACGCCGTTTGACAGCGTGCTGTTGGGCAGCACAACCTTCTTGCCGTCAAAGGTGGTCAGCGTGGTGTACATGATGCTGACCGAGGCCACCGTGCCTTCGGCATCCGGGGTTTTGATGTAGTCGCCCACCCGGAAGGGGTGGAAGGTCAGCAGCATCAGACCGCCGGCGAAGTTGCCCAGGCTGCCCTGCAGCGCCAGGCCCACCGCCAGGCCCACCGAGGACAGTATGGCGATAAAACTGGTGCTGGGCACCCCCAGAGACGACGCCACGATGATGATGAGAATGGCCTTTAGGCTGATTGAAATGAGGCTGTTAAAAAAGCTGAGGATGGCCTGGTCCATCTTGCTGTTTTGCGTCAGTTTTTCAAACAGCCGCACCAGCCGGCGGATGATAAACAGACCCACCAGCAGGGTGGCGATGGCGCCCAGAATGCGCAGCGCCATGTCGGCGGTGGCATCGGTAAAGAACTTTTTCACGCCTTCTACGGCATTTGACAGGGTTTCCTGCAAGGGGGTTCTCCTTTGCGTGCGTAATCATGTATCACGGGTTCCAGTAAACAGTATAACGGATTTTGCCAAACGGGCAAGGAAACACAGGAAAAAGCACCGCCCGCAGGCAGTGCTTTTTGTGTGTTATAGACTATAACAAGTGTGCGCAGTCCGCGCCAAAGCTGAGGTACGCCGTGTCGCCCGCCTGGAAAATGTGCTTGTTGATGGGGCAGTTGTCGTTGATTTTCACCAGCGTATCCCCCACCATGACCTGGTAATACTGGTAGGCGCCCATGAAGCAGCTGTAGGTCACCTCGCAGGGCAGGCTGCCGTTATGGCCGATGATGGCGGCCTCCGGCCGCAGCACCAGGCGCACCTGCTGGCCGGGGCTGAAGTCCCGGTCGCTTTGCACTTCCACGCTGTGGCCGTGGATATTCACCACGCAGATGCCCTCGCGCATGGCTTCCACCGTGCCCGGCAGGAAGTTGGCCTCGCCGATGAAGTCGGCCACAAACTCGCTGTTGGGGTGGTAGTAGATGTTCAGCGGCGTGCCCATCTGGGCGATGACGCCCTTGTTCATGATGATGATTTGGTCAGACAGGCTCATGGCCTCGGACTGGTCGTGGGTCACATACACCGCCGTGATACCCAGTTTTTGCTGGATGCGGCGGATTTCCGTGCGCATGGTGACGCGCAGCTTGGCGTCCAGGTTGGACAGCGGCTCATCAAACAATAGCACGCCGGGCTCCACCACCAGGGCGCGGGCCAGGGCCACGCGCTGCTGCTGGCCGCCGGACAGCTGGTTGGTCATGCGGGTTTCCATGCCGCCCATCTCCACCAGCTCCAGAATGTCCATCACCTTTGTGCGGATGGTGTCCTTGTCCATCTTGCGCAGTTTCAGGCCGTAGGCCACGTTGTCAAACACATTGTAGTGGGGAAACAGCGCGTAGCTTTGAAACACCATGGCGGTGTCGCGCTTGTTGGGGGTGAGCGTGTTGATGGGCTCATCCCCCAGGTAGATTTCCCCTTCATCCGGGCTTTCAAAGCCGGCAATCATGCGCAGGGTGGTGGTTTTGCCGCAACCGGACGGCCCCAGCAGCGTGACAAAGGCGCCGGGGGCGATGTCAATGGAGACATCCTTCACCGCGTAAAAGGGCTTCTTGGTCTTGGGGTCCGTGTAGATTTTGCTGATGTTTTGCAGCTTGATGCCTTTACTGTTCGCCATGGTTTGCCTCCCTGATCTGTTTGCTGGTGCCAAAGTACTTGATGAACAGGTTCATCAGCAGGATGGACGCGTAGACAATCGCGATGAGGATGGTGGCATACGCGCAGGCGATGCCGTAACTGCCCTTCTCCGCGAATTCGTTGATGCGGGTAGTAATCAACAGATACCTGGGCGTCACCAGCAATATGATGGCGCTGATGGCCGTGATGGAGCGCACGAAGGTGGTCACCAGGCCGGAGAAGAAACTGTCCTTAATCAGCGGAAGTGTGACTGACATGAACACCTTGCCGCTGCCCGCCCCCAGGTCGTAGGCGGATTCCTCAATGGAGGGGTGTATCTGCCGCAGGGCAGAGATGCCGCTGCGGGTGCCCACCGGCAGGCTGCGCACAATGAACACAATGACCAATATGGCCCCCGTTCCGTACAGCCCTTGCAGGAAGCCCGAGCGGAACACGCCGCCTGCAAAGCCGCGGATGTAGCCAACGCCCAGCACGGTGCCGGGCACCGCCATGGCCAGGATGGACACAAACTCAATGAACCCCTTGCCCCGGAAGCGCTTTTTCACCACCAGGTAGGAAATAATCATGGACAGCAGCGCCGTAATGGGCGAGGCAATGAGGCTGAGGATGAACGAATCGCGGAAGGCCTTGATGCCGTCCTGCCGGAACAGCTGCTCATACCAGCGCAGCGACAGGGAGTAATCCCGCCCCCACAGCTTAAACAGCGAGCCAAAGGGAATGGCCACATACATCAGGATGACAAAGGCGGACACCGCAATGCACAGCGTGGTCAAAGGCCGGGTGACCGAAGGCTCGGTAATCAGCATGCGGGCACGGCTGGCCTTGCCGGTGAGGGTGGCGGCGGTCTTGGCCTCCAGGTAGTACTTCTGTACCAGGAACAGCCACACCGTCAGCATCAGCAGCACCACGGCCATGGCGGCGGCGCCCTGGGTGTCGTAGCTGCCGCCGGTGATGCGCAGGTAGATGGTGGTGGCCAGGGTGTCATAACTGCCGCCGATGAGCATGGGGTTGGCGAAGTCGGCCACCGACTCGATGAACGTGACCAGGAAGGCGTTGCCCAGGCCCGGCAGCATCAGCGGCAGGGTGACGGTGGTGAACACCTTCCAGCGGCTGGCGCCCATGTCCCGGCTGGCCTCCTCCATGGAGGGGTCAATGTTCTTCAACAGGCCCTTGAGCATCAGGTAGCAGACCGGGAAGAAGGTCATAATCTGCACAATGGCGATGCCCTGCAAGCCGTATACATCACTATCGTAAATGCCCAGCACCGTGCGGGTGATAAGCCCGCCTTTGCCAAACAGCAGTATCATCGACAGACTCAGCACAAACGGCGGCGACACCACCGGCAGCATGCTGACGATGTCAAACATGCGCTTCATGATGCGGCTGCGCACCTTCACATAGCAGTCCACATACGCGAACAGCAGCCCCACCAACGTGGAGCCGATGCCCGTGATGAACCCCAGGGTGAGGGTGTTGGTGAACGCACGGCGGAAGGTGTAGTCCTGGAAAATATGCGGAAACGCCTGCAGCGTCAGCAGCGGGCGGTTGTCCTGAACCGCCACCAGGGTGCCGCTCGCGGTTTCCGGCAGCAGGTCCGCCATATACAGGGAACTGGCGGCCCGCCCCAACTTATTGACGCTGTTGAGGCCGCCCAGGCTCTTTAGTTCAATCACCGGCTGACGGGAGACGCTGATTTCCGTTAGTTCCTCCCCTGGGAAGGCCGCGCGCACCTGTTCGGGCGACTCCGCCACCTCGTAGAGGGTATAGGCGTCCGCCGCGTACACGCTGTCGGTCATCAGCATGGCCAGCGGGTACAGAATGAACAGCGCCAGGAATATCAGCAGCAGCAGGATGACCGGAAGCAAAACAGGGTCTGACAGGAACTTTCTGCGCTCCAGCCGGGCACCTTGAGTCACGCTCATGATGTTCCCCTTTCTGGCGGTGGGGACACCCCGCGCCATGGGTAAAGGTCATGCCGGAGGGACGGGGCAATCCCATCCCCCCGGCATTGGGGTCAACCGGCGGCAGGGGCGCGCGTGAGCACGCGTTTGCCGCTAAGGTATGCAGGTTATTCGGTCTTAAAGCGGTCGTCGGCCGCCGCGCCCAGCGCCTCAAAGTAGTCGCTGACATAGGCGGTGGTGTTTTTCTTGGCGTCTTCAAAGTCATAGTCGATGACGTTGTCGGGATCCAGGCCGAAGTCGGTGGCCTGCTGGGGCTGTTCCGCGTTCTTCAGCACCAGGAACTGGTAGGCGTCATGCTCCTTGGCGATGTTGACGGCTTCGGGGGTCAGGCAATACTCAATCCACAGTTTGGCGGCGTTGGGGTGCTTGGCGCCCTTGAAGATGGCGGTAGCGCCGATTTCGTAGCTGGTGCCTTCCTTGGGGATGATGAGGTTGATGTTGTCATAGCCCATCAGAATCTGGGTGATGCCGTCATGCAGGAAGCCGATGCCGATGACGCACTCGCCAATGCCCACCTTCTTGGAGGGGCCGGAACCGGACTTGGTGTACTGGGCGATGTTCTTGTCCAGCTCGACAAAGTATTTCATGGCCTCGTCATGGCCCTTCATCTGCACCATGGTGTTGATGATCAGCTTGGCGGTGCCGGCGGTATTGGGGTTACTCATCCAGACCAGGCCCTTGTATTCGGGCTTTACCAGGTCGTCCCAGCCCTCGGGCACGGGCAGCTTCAGGCGCTCCAGCTCTTCAGTGTTTACCATGAAGCCCAGGATGCCCTTGTAGATGCCGTACCAGTAGCCGTCCTTGTCCTTGTACATGTCGTCTACCAGGTTCACCTTGTTCTTGGCGTCATAGGCTTCCAGCAGGCCGGAGGCAGCGACCTCGTTGTAGGGGTCGGTGGTGCCGCCAAACCAGACGTCGGCGGAGGGGTTGCCGTTTTCTTCGGTAATCTTGGCCTGCACCTCGCCGGTGGACAGGCGCATGTAGCTGGTCTTGATGCCGTACATTTCGCCAAACTGCTTGACGACCGCGGCGACGTGCGCCTCTTCAGAGGAGCCATACACCACCAGTTCGCCCTCAGCCTGGGCGGCTTTGATGAGTTCAGTGAGGTCCGCGGGTTCGGCGGAAGCCGCGCCCACAAGGCCCAGCGCCAGCATCGACGCCAGCAGGAACGCAATGAGTTTTTTCATGGTTGCAATCCTTTCGTGTCCGTTTTTAGTTTTGGGTTCCATTGTTCCGTATCATAATATCTACGGAAAAAATTGTCAATGCAGCGGCTGGCAACAACAGCCGCCAACAAGCGAAAAATGCATTCCCGGCACAAAAGTCTGTCGCTGTGAAAGCAGCAAAAGGGGCCCCGCTTACGCAGGGCCCCGGATGGTGTAATTCCTTTACTGAGCGGCCTTCAACGCATCAAGCGCTTTAGGGTGTTCAGATGCGGTCTTACTTCGCGAAGTGCTCGTCCACCTGGCGCTGGAACTCTTCGACGACCTTGTCAAAGCCAACAGCCTTCATTTCGTCCATCATGGCGGGCACGATTTCAGAAGGTTCGGCGGTGCCGGTCAGCATCTCGGAGGCGTACTTGTCGTACACACCCTTGATGAGGGTCAGCTCGTTTTCGATGCTGGTGCGGTCCAGGTTGAAGCCCATGAGGACGCTGGGAACCGCGTTGTCATTGACATAGGAGATACCGGTGAACAGGTCGGGGTTGTCCACGGTGGGGGTCAGGATGGCGTGGTTGGCCTGCGTGTAGCGAGCCCACGGCCAGGAGTTGTCGGGGTTGGTCTTGACCAGGCCGTCGACATACTCGAAGTTGACGCCTTCTTCACCGTAGCAAATCATGTCGCGCAGGTGGGTGTCAGTGTTCACCAGCTGGATGAACTCAAGCACCTTTTCGGGGTTCTTGGAGCCAGCGTACACGCCGTTCATGGAGCCCATGATGGTGCCGGCGTTGGAGATGGGGCCAATGAAGGGAACGGTCAGGCCGGTAACAACCTTGTCACCCTTGTTGTAGGTCCAGGCACCAGCCCAGCCCTGCGCCACGTAGAAGGGCAGTTCGCTGCCGGCTTCCGCCAGGGTGGCGGCGTCAGCGTTGATGATTTCGTCATTGTACCAGGTGTGCAGCTGTTCCAGGTTGGCCATGATTTCCTCGGTCTCAAACACGGAAACCACTTTGCGCTCTTCGTCATCATAGCGCACGCCGATGACCGGGATGCCCACGCCGCCGCCATCATAGACGTCCAGCATGTGGTAGGCGCCGCCCTTGTTCATCTTGAAGGGGGACTCGATGCCGCCTTCCTTCATCTTGCGGAACACGGGGTCCAGGTCGGCGAAGGCTTTGATGCTTTCGACGTCCAGCGCCAGTTCTTCCACCACTTCGGGGTCAAACACAAAGAAGTGCGCCAGGGCGGAGTCCTTCAGGGTGGGCACGGCGTAGATTTTGCCGTCGATTTCGATGGCATCCCAGTACGCCTGGGGAATGGAGTTCTTCAGCTCGGGCACGTTATCCAGCAGGGGCTTGATGTCCAGCAGCACGCCCTTGGAGATGTCGGCCGCATAGCTGCCGATGTTGGTGAAGATGACGTCGAAGTACTCGCCGCCGTTGATGATGGCGTTGCGACGATCGTCATAGGCGCCCCAGCTGAGGATGTCCGCATCCAGGGTGACGCCCAGCTTTTCCTGCAGGTAGGTGTCTACCTTGGCTTTCCAGCTGTCATAGTTTTCGGGCATACCGCCGCCCAGGGAAACCCACTTCACGGGAACGGCTTCTTCGGCCACCGCGACAGCGGCCATTGACAGCAACATGATGGCTGCCAGGAGTAGGGATAGGGTCTTTTTCATGGAGAACCTCCTTGTGTAATATGTTCACCCTTCTGGGCGACATTCAAAGTGAAGTGCCTCAGCCCTTAACAGCGCCGATGGTGAGGCCGGATACAAAGTACTTCTGGAAGAAGGGGTACGCCAGGGCGATGGGCAGTACAATGACCACCGCGATGGCCATGCGCACTGACTCGCGAGGCATGGACTTGATGTACTCCTGCAGGCTGGCGCCCACGCCCGGGTTCTTGGCCAGGAACTCAACGTTCATGACAATCTGCTGCAGCAGGTACTGCAGGGTGTAGAGTTTGCTGTCGGAAATGTAGAGCAGCGACAGGAACCAGTCGTTCCAGAAGCCAAAGCTGAGGAACAGCGCCATGGTCGCAAGCACTGGCTTGGAGATGGGCAGCACGATTTTGAAGAAAATGAGCAGTTGGTTGGCCCCGTCAATCTTGGCGGATTCCACCACCGAATCGGGGATGGTGGTGCGGAAGAACGTTTTGCAGATGACCACGTTGAAGCTGCCCACCATCAGCGGCAAAATCAGCGCGTGCACCCCGTTTCTGAAGTTCAGCAACTGTACGTTGATGACGTAACTGGCCACCATACCGCCGTTGAAAATCATGGGGATGAACACCATCCAAATCAGGAAGTTCTTCAGCTTGTAGTCCGGCCGGCTCATGACATAGCCAAGCAGCGTGGTCAGCATGACGCCCAGGAAGGTGCCTACGACGGTGACAAACACACTCATGCCAAGCGCACGCAAAATCTGCGCGCGCTCCGCCCACAGGAACTCATACGCCTGGGTGGAAAAGGCGCTGGGGAACAGCTGATAGCCATTGGCGGTGATGCTGGCTTCTTCCGTGATGGAGGCCAGGAAGACCACCACAAAGGGCATGAAGCAGGCCAGGGCGAACAGTAGCAATATCAGGTTAAACAGCAGGTTGGTCGGCCAGCTGATGCGGTTGAGTTTGTTTTGCAGGTGCTGGTTCTCTTCGGGATTAACGCGTCGTTCCATGTCTACCTCCTAAATCAACGCGTTTTCCGGCTCGATGCGCCGGATGATGGCGTTGGCGATGAGGATGGTGATGCAGCACGCCACCGACTGGATGAAGGTGGGGGCCGCAATCATGCCGTAGGGCATGGAAGAGCGCAGGCTTTGGTATACAAAGGTATCGATGGTGGCCGATACATTGTATATGGAGCGGGGTATGCCTTGGGTGACCTGGTAAAACAACCCGAAGTCGGAGTAGAAGATGCGGCCCACGTTGAGGATGAACATCATAATCATCATGGGTTTCAAGCTGGGCAGCGTGATGTAGCGCACCTGTTGGGGCTTGCTGGCGCCGTCGATGACCGCGGCCTCGTACAGGCTGTGGTCAATGCCGGTGATGGCGGCCAGGTAGACCACCATGCCGTTGCCCACGCCCTTCCACAGGCTCAGCGCCGGGAACGCCCACACCCAAAACTCCGGCCAGCGGTAGAAGTTGGTGCGCGGCAGGCCCGCGGCCTTCTGCATGCTGACGACAATGCCGTTTTGCGCGTTGAGGAAGGCGTATACAAAGTAACTGACCACAACCCAGCTGAGGAAGTGGGGGAAGAACATCATGGTTTGGTAGGTTTTGGCGCCGCGCTGGTTGCGCAGCATGGAAATGATGATGGCCAGCGTGACCGGCACCACAATGCCCTGAACGATGAAGATGATGTTGTAGCCAATTGTGTTTCTGAGCAGAATCCAGATGTTGCCGCCGATGAACAGATACTTGAAGTTCTCAAACCCGACCCATTCGCTGTGCAGGATGCTTTGGAAGAAGCTGGAACCCGGCACAATCTTGAAATTCAGGAACGGCAGCACCACACCAAACATGGGCAAATAGCAAAAAAGCAAGTACCAGATGCTGGTTGGCAGAGCGAGCAGGCTCAGCTCGGTATCATCACGTGTCCACTTCTTTCCGCGCCGGCGTTTGATGGCCGGGGTATGATTGGACGCACTGACGCCAGACATAAAACCACCTCTCCTTCCATGGATAAAACACCTGCCAAACAGGGTCGAATAATGATTGATTGTCGTATCCGAGTATACTCTCTGTGTATAAAACTGTCAATTTGAGTATACATACGTGCAGAGAATTGATTCACATGGGCTACGCCCGACACCGATGGAATAGGGCCATTTCCTGTGTTTATCGGTGCAATTATGATGCTTTCCGGCCAGGCAACAGGTCTTTGACCGCACGAACCGCCAGCGTCCAGCCGGTGCGCCACAAGCCCCGCAGGTCGTTTAGCAGGTAAACCGCCCTCAGTTTTATGCGTTGCAGGGGGTTCAGCGCGCTGACGGCGCTTTGATAGTGCAGCCGCGCGGCCGTGACACGCTCGCTGCTGGCCTGGTGCCGGCCGTATACCAGCGCGGACACCGTCTCCGCCAGGGAGCGCAGGCCGCTGTCTTGCGGCGCCAGGCGCAGGGCGTACTGCCGGGGGGTTTCCCCGGTTTGCAGGGGCTGTCCGCCGGCGGCCCGGGCGGCCAGCAGTGCCCGCCAATACAGCAGCACCTGCCCGCGCGCGCCCCGTTTGGCGGCGCGGCGGTGCGGCCCGC
>CAYFSN010000078.1:0-9424 GCA_964345845.1 uncultured Christensenella sp. | reverse complement strand
CGCTGGCGCGGATTGTACTCGGAGGGCTTCGGCCCTCCGAACCTCCCATGGGGGGTTCTTTGCGATAAACGCTTCCATGAATACGCAAGATAGTAAGCAAGATAATAAGCAAGTCGATTACGCGGCATGGTCACGTTTCCGCGCCTGCGTGTGGGAGTGGGAAAGGTAACACGCCAGTGAATACGCAAGATAATAAGCAAGTTGTTGGGACAGCGAAGGGTTGATGGCATTACCAACATACTATCATTAAAGTTTTTTGCCCCGCTTTTTTTCAAAAAAGCGGGCGTCCCCCCGTCACCGTTGTTGTATTTCCAACAGACCACCCACCCTCGATGTGCTACGCTTTGGCGGTAGTTTACGAGGATGAGGGAGGAAAACCATGGAAACACAAATGTTTTGTTACCAGTGTGAGCAGGCGGCGCACAGCACGGCCTGCACAGGGGCGCAGGGTGTGTGCGGCAAGGATGCCATGACCGCCAACAGCCAGGATGACCTGGCGCGCGCGCTGATTGGCCTGGCGGTCGCGGCGGGGGGCAAAAGCGCCGGCGAAGCCACGGACCTGCTGATGCTGGAGGGGCTGTTCACTGGCATTACCAATGTGAACTTTGACCAGGCCACGGTTGACCATATGACCCGCGAGGTGGAAGCGGCCGCGCTGGCGCTGGGCCAAGTGCCTGCGGGCATCCGCCTGCCGTGGGAGGAAGAGAATAAGGACGTCGGCTCGCTGAAGGCGCTGGTGCTGCTCGGGCTGCGCGGCATGGCGGCCTACGCGCACCACGCGTGGGTGCAGGGGCATAAGGACGACAGCGTGACCGGGTTTTTTTATGAGGCGCTGCAGGCGCTGCATCAGGAAAGCGAACTGGCGCCCATGCTGAAGTGGGTGGACAGAACCGGCGAAGTGAACCTGCGCTGCATGGCCTTGCTGGATGCGGCGAACACCGGCAGCTACGGCACGCCCACGCCTGTGACCGTGCCGCTGACGGTGGAAAAGGGGCCGTTTATTGTCATCAGCGGCCACGACCTGCGGGACTTGCAGCTGCTGCTTGAGCAGACCAAAGGCAAGGGCATCAACATCTACACCCATGGCGAAATGCTGCCCGCCCACGGCTATCCGGAGCTGAAAAAGCACGCGCACCTGAAGGGCAACTTCGGCACCGCGTGGCAAAACCAGCAAAAGGAGTTTGCCAACATCCCCGCGCCGGTGCTGTTTACCACCAACTGCATCATGCCCGTGCGCGATAGTTACCGCGACCGCATCTACACCACGGCGGTGGTGCGCTACCCCGGCATGACGCACATTGACGACAACAAGGACTTTGCCCCTGTCATTGAAAAGGCGCTGGCGTTGGGCGGCTACCCGGAAGATAAGGTGATGACCGGCATCAACGGCGGCACCACCATGACCACGGGCTTTGGCCACGGCACGGTGCTGGGCGTCGCCCCCGCTGTGATTGAGGCGGTGAAGGCCGGCGACATCAGCCACTTCTTCCTGGTGGGCGGCTGCGACGGCGCCAAGCCCGGCCGCAACTACTACACTGACTTTGTCAAAGCCACGCCGGATGACAGCTTTGTGCTGACGGTGGCGTGCGGCAAGTTCCGCTTTAACGACCTGGACCTGGGCACTTTGAAGGGCCTGCCGCGCATTCTAGACATGGGGCAGTGCAACGACTCCTACTCGGCCATCCGCGTGGCGGTGGCGCTGGCGGAAGCGTTTGAGTGCGGGGTAAATGACCTGCCGCTGTCCATCGTGCTGTCCTGGTACGAGCAAAAGGCCGTGTGCGTGCTGCTGACGCTGCTGCACTTGGGCATCCGAAACATTTTGCTTGGGCCCACGCTGCCGGCATTTGTCAGCGAGAATGTGCTAAAGGTGCTGGTGGATACGTACAACATCGGCCCCATCTCCACGCCGGAAGCGGACCTGGAGAAACTGCTGAGCAGGTAAACGCCGCTTTCTAATACACCCTGCCAACCACAACGGGTTCGCCTCTTTGATGAGCGAACCCGTTTGTGCTACAGGGAGTCATTACCAGTTAAAGTTTTTTGCGCTGCTTTTTTTCAAAAAAGCGGGCGTTTCCTTTTTACCCTTCCTTACCAGCCCGGAACGCCTGAATCTCCGCGGTCAGCCGGGGCACGATGTCAAACAGGTCGCCCACGATGCCCACGTCCGCTGCTGAAAAGATGGGGGCGTCCGGGTCCTTGTTGATGGCGATGATGTAGTCGGACTCCTCCATGCCGGCCAGGTGCTGTATGGCGCCGGAGATGCCGCAGGCGAAGTACAGCGTGGGGCGCACGGTTTTGCCGGTCTGGCCCACCTGGCGCTCCTTGGGCTGCCAGCCCGCGTCCACCGCGGCGCGGCTGACGGCCACTTCACCTCCCAGGGCCTGGGCCAGGTTTTCCAGCAGATTGAAGTTTTCCGCGCTGCCCACACCGCGGCCGCCCGCCACCAATACCTTGGCGGCCTGTATGTCCACCTTGTGGGTGGCCTTGCGGGCGATGTCTTCCACCGTGACACAGCGCGCGTTGTCTTCCAACATGGGGTCAAAGGAGGCGATGTTGCCCTGGCGGCTGTCATCGCGCAGGGCACGCACCATGACGCCCGGGCGCACGGTGGCCATCTGCGGGCGGTGTTCCGGGCAGATGATGGTGGCCATGAGGTTGCCGCCAAAGGCAGGGCGGGTCATGAGGAACTCGCCGTCGTCTTTGCGGATTTCAAGCTTCGTGCAGTCCGCCGTGAGGCCGGTGTGCAGCCTGGCTGCCACGCGCGGCCCCAGGTCGCGGCCGATGGCCGTGGCGCCAATGAGCAGGATGCGGGGGGCAATTTCTTTCACCGCCGCGCACAGCGCCTGGGTGTAGTATTCGGTGGTGTAGTCTTGAAGGCGGGGGTCATCCGCAATCAGCACCCGGTCGGCGCCAAAGGCCACCAATTCAGCCGCCAGCGCCTGGGTGCCGTGGCCCAACAGCACCGCCACCACCTGGCCGCCTAACTGGCTTGCCAGGTCGCGGGCCTTGCCGATTAACTCCAGGGCGACGCCGGTCAGCTGGCCGTCCACCTGCTGGGCGAAAACACATACATCTTGTTTGTTGTTCATCATTGATACCTCACAGAATGAACTTCTCGCGCAGTTTGTCCATGGCAAACTGTACGGATTCGTCCACGTCCTCTTGAATCAGCATGCCGGGCGCCTTCACTGCCCGGGGGAAGGAAGCCGCCACCCGCGTGGGGGAGCCGGAAAGGCCGATGTTCTTGTCGTCCACAGGTACATCCGCGCGGTGCCACACGGTGATGTCCGCTTCCCGGAAGGCGGAAAAAATGCCGCCGGGGGTCATGTAGCGGGGGGTGTTCAGCTCGCCCAGCGCGGTGACCAGCGCCGGCATTGTGGCGCGCAGGGTGAAGGTGCGCTCCTCATGCTGGCTGACGACCACCACGTCGCCGCCGTCTATTCGGATGCTCTCCGCGTAGCTGAGGTTGGGCAGGCCCAGATGCTCGGCGATTTCCGGGCCCACCTGCGCGGTGTCGCCGTCAATGGCCTGGCGGCCGGTGATGATGAGGTCGTAGGGCAGCTTGCTGATGGTCGCCGCCAGCGTGGCGGACGTGGCCCAGGTATCCGCCCCGCCAAAGGCGCGGTCGGTAATCAGGTAGGCCTGATCGGCGCCCATGGCCAGGGCTTCTCTCAGCACCAGTTCCGCCTGGGTGGGCCCCATGGTGATGACGGCTACATGGGCGCTCTGGCTGTCCTTTAGCCGAAGCGCCGCTTCCAGCCCGGCTTTGTCGTCCGGGTTCATGATGCTGGGCACGCCGTCGCGGATGAGGGTGCCGCGCACCGGGTCAATGCGCACCTCGTTGGTGTCGGGTACTTGCTTTACACAGACGATGATGTTCATGCTCTCTCCCTCACTTCAGCAGCGCGCCGCCGATGACCATGCGCTGCACCTCGGACGTGCCTTCGTAGATGCCGGTGATTTTGGCGTCGCGCATCATGCGCTCCACGTCATACTCGCGCATGTAGCCGTAGCCGCCCAGCAGCTGCACCGCCATGCCGGTCACGTCGTTTGCCACCTCCGCCGCCTTTAACTTGGCCATGGCGGCGGCCACGGTGTAGTTTTCTCCCTGGTCTTTCAGCCAGGCCGCGCGGTACACCAGCCACCGGGCAGCCTCAATCTCCGTTTGCATGTCGGCCAAGCGGAACTGGGTGTTTTGAAACTTGCTCAGCGAGCGGCCAAACTGCTTGCGTTCCTTTACGTAGGCGACGGTCTTTTGCAGTGCCCCTTCGGCAATGCCCAGCGCCTGCGCCGCGATGCCGATGCGCCCGCCGTCCAGCGTGCCCATCGCCAGGGAAAAGCCCCGGCCCGCTTTGCCCAGCAGCGCGTCCTTGGGAATGCGGCAGTCGATGAAAATCAGCTCGCGGGTGGAGGAGCCGTGGATGCCCATCTTTTCCTCCGGCGGGCCCCAGGTGAAGCCGGGCGCGCCCTTTTCCACAATAAACGCCGAGATGCCACGCGTGCCCTGGGCCTTGTCCGTCATGGCGAAGACCACGTACACGTCGGCCTCGCCGGCGTTGGTAATGAATATTTTGCTGCCGTTGAGCACCCAGTGGTCACCGTCAGCGTCCGCGCGGGTCTGCTGCCCGCCGGCGTCGGTGCCGGCCGCGGCTTCGGTCAGCGCAAAGGCGCCCAGCTGCTCGCCCCGGGCCAGTGGGGTGAGGTATTGCTCCTTTTGCTGGGGGGTGCCGTAGCGCATGATGGCGTCCGCGCACAGCGACGTATGGGCGGAGAGTATCACGCTGGTGGTGGCGCAGGCCTTGGCCAGCTCTTCCACCGCCAGGATGTAGGTCAGCGTGTCGCAGCCCTGGCCGCCGTACGCGGTGGGAAAGGGAATGCCCAGCCAGCCGTATGCGGCCATTTTGTCCACCGTTTCGCGGGGAAAGCGGCCTGTTTCGTCCACCTCCCGGGCGAGGGGCGCCACCTCGCGCGCGGTAAAGTTACGGAATAGCTGCTGCGCCATGGCATGCTCGGGTTGAAATGAAAACTGCATGTTACCTCCCTCAACGCTGATGAAATATGAATCGTTTTTCACCTCACCCATTATACGCTCTTTTTAGCAGAAGGCAAGGGGAGCGGGTGAAAAAAACAACAAATATTGTCTGAAAATTGTCACAAATAAGGAAAGGATGCGCGCCGGCAGGCGGCGCCAGGGGTGGACGGCGGGTTTAGCCGGACACTCATGGGCGGGACAGCGCCGAGGCACAAGCACGCTGGTCACCGGCTGTTTGCGCGGCGCAGTCGCTTGACGCTTTGGCGCGGCGGATGATAGGGTGAGCTGATTGCAAAGGAGTTGATGGGGTTGTGATTTGGGCAGTGTTGGTGCTGATAGGGATAGCGGTGGTGCTGGTGGCGGGCTTTTTGTTGTTTCAGCTGGCGCTGAACCCCCGGGTGAATAAGCGGCGTGTGTTTTCCGCGCCGCACAATGTGAACTACGACGTGGAAGCCATGAAACAGCGTGGGCAACAGGCGCGGGACTGGTGGGCGGGCGTTGCCCAGCAGCGGGCGCAGATACAGTCCCACGATGGGCTCACCCTGCGGGCGCACGTAGCGCGCCACCCGGAAAACGGGCGCGACTGGGCCATCCTGTGCCACGGCTACACCAGCAAGGGGCTGGACATGCTGCCCCAGGCGCAGGGCTACTACCAGGCCGGGTATAGCCTGCTGCTGCCCGACCTGCGCGCCCACGGGGAAAGCGAAGGCCGCCACATCGGCATGGGCTGGATGGACCGCCTGGACATGGTGAAATGGATTGACCAGGTGCTGGCCTATCAACCGGATGCCCGCATTGTGCTGCACGGCGTCAGCATGGGCGGCGCCACCGTGATGATGACCGCTGGGGAAGACCTGCCCGACAACGTGCGGGCGGTGGTGTCCGACTGCGGTTTTTCCGATATGTGGACGCTGTTTAGCTACCAGCTAAAGGGCATCTTCGGCCTGCCGCCGTTTCCGCTGATGCACGCCGCGGACCTGTTCGCCCGGCTGTTAAACGGCTTTAGCATGCGGGAGGGCAGCGCCGTCGCCCAGCTGAAAAAGGCGCGGGTGCCGGTGCTGTTCATCCACGGCGAACAGGACACCTTTGTGCCCTTTGCCATGCTGGAGGAGGTGTACGCCGCGTGCGTCTCGCCCAAGGAAAAGTTTGTGGTGCCCGGCGCCGGCCACGGGGAATGCTACATCGTAGCTGGGGACGAATACTGGCAGCGCATCCTCCAGTTCATAGACCGGGTGGAAATAGAGCCCGTTTGACCGCGGGGCAGAACTTTCACAGACCCATCGCCTGCTTTTTACATTGGGTGCCTATCCTAAAACAGGAACAAGTTCTGACAAGGAAAGGAAGGTACCCATGAAGAAACTGACCGCCCTGTTGCTGGCAGCGCTGATGCTGCTGTCCCTGACCCCCGCGCTGGCTGAAGACGCGGCGCCGCAAGCCAAGTATGTATTTTTTTTATTGGCGACGGCATGGGCAGCCCGCAGACCACGGCCACCCGCTACTACCTTGGCACCCAGGAAAACCCCGACAGCCCCTACCCCGTGCCCTCCAAGCTGGTGTTTGACAAGTTTGAGTACACCGGCCTGATGACGACCTATGACGCATCCAGCTTCTGCCCGGACTCCGCCTCCACCGCCAGCTCCATGGCCGCCGGTGAAAAGACCCTGTCCGGCGTCATCAACTACGATGTAAACAAGGAGCGCCCCTTCAAGCTGGTCAGCGAATATGCCAAAGAAGCCGGCATGAAGGTGGGCGTCATTTCAAGCGTGTCGCTTGACCATGCCACCCCCGCTGCCTTCTACGCCAAGGCGCCCAGCCGCAACCAGTATTATGATATCGCTGTGCAGGGCCTCACCGGCACCACGCTGGACTTCCTGGGCGGCGGCGGCTTTAAGCGCATGGACGGCGAAGACAAGGAAAACCCCTCCAAGAACCTGCTGGAAATCGCCAAAGAAAACGGCTTTGAGTTCATCAATGACAACGAGGGCATCCGCGCCATCGGCCCGGACACCGGCCGCGTGCTGGCCATCGTGCCGGACCTGCAGGACAGCGACTCCATGCACTACGAAATCGACCGCCTGCAAAAGGTAGCCGCTGGCGATGATTCCGTCAGCCTGGCGGAAATGACCTCGGCCGCTATTCGCAACATGGAAGGCAATGACAAAGGCTTCTTCCTGATGGTAGAAGGCGGCAAAATTGACTGGACTTGCCACGCCAATGACGCGACCACCACCATCCACGACACCATTGCCTTCTCCGACGCCGTGCAGCAGGCTGTGGACTTCGCCCAGCTGCACCCGGAAGAAACCCTCATCGTCGTCACGGGCGACCACGAGACCGGCGGCCTCACGGTTGGCTTTGCCACCACCGCTTACGACACCCACTTCCAGTACCTGCAAAACCAGAAAATCTCCCACGTCGCCCTGGATGAGCAAATCAAAGCCATGCGGGATAGCAAGGCCACCTTTGAAGACGCCATGGCCTTTGTGAGCGCCAACTATGGCCTGACCCTGGAAGAAGGACAGGCGCTGAGCCTTACCGCCAAGGAGCGCGAAGCCCTGCAGCGCGCCTACGAGCTGAGCATGCTGCCCAACGAACAGCGCATCATCGGCGACCAGGAAGACTACCTGTACGGCGGCTACGAGCCCTTCTCCATGGCCGTATCCCATACCCTGAACAACAAAGCGGGCCTGGCCTATACCTCGTATGCCCACACCGGGCTGCAGCTGCCTGTGTACGCCACTGGCGTGCAAGCGCAGAACTTCTCCGGCAGCTACGACAACACGGACATCTTCACCAGCTTCATGACCGCCATGGGTCTGCAAGCAGATGAAGCCGTGCAGGCGGCAGCCGCCAACTGACTTTACACCCGCTGAACACAGCCGTTCAGCACCCCTACCCACGAACGGCATGCGGGCGTCTTCGGACGTCCGCATGCGCGGTTCATCACCACGTCCTGCGGCGGCTGATTGCGGCCGGCATTGGAGCGCCTTCCCCGCGCTTTGGCAGGCTGGGCGCACAGCGTGAAGGAGTCATGATGTCCAAGAAAATGAACCTGGTCTTTGTGCTGGTGGCAGCGGTGCTTACCCTGGGCATGCTGATGCTGCCCAGCGCCGTGCCCCACTACGAGGCATCCGCCATTCCTCGGGAGAAGGTGCGCATTGTGTCGGTGAACAACGACATGCTCGATCCCCTGGGCATTGTGTATTCCGGGGTGCAGCAGTGCGAGGCCGAGGTGCTGACCGGCCCCCACAAGGGCGAGGTGGTGCCCGCCGCCAACTTTCTCAACGCCGATTTGGAGAAGGACAAGCTGTACCAGCCGGGGGACAAAGCGCTGGCCATGGTGCATACGCGCAGCGAGCAGATGGCCGTCACGCTCATCGACCATGACCGGGCGCCCGCGATGGGCTGGATGTTTGTGGTGTACATTTTGCTGCTGGTCATCTTCGCGGGCGCGTCTGGCATCGGCGCGCTGGTGGCCATGACCGCCAGCGCCGTGATGATGTGGAAGGTGTACATTCCCCTGCTGCTGGCGGGCGCGCCCCCCATTACCAGTGCCCTGCTGCTGGTGCTGGTGTTCACCTGCCTGATTGACTTCTCTGTGGCGGGCTTTAGCAAGCTGGCCGTAAGCGCCATTGTGGGCAGTTTGCTGGGCACGGTGTTTACCTTGCTGTTGAGTTTGCTGTTCGCCAACATCCTCAAGTTGGATGGCACCACCCTGCCTTTTCTCACGCCCATCCTCAGCCAGTCCAGCCTGCAGCTGGCGCCCCGGGGCATCTACCTGGCCATGACGTTTATTGGCGCTTCCGGTGCCCTCACGGACCTGGGCATGGACATCGCCGCCAGTTGCCGCGAGGTGCAGGCCCATGCCCCGAAAATCTCCCGCCGCGCTTTGCGGCAAGCGGGCATCAATGTGGGGCGCACGGTCATCGGCACCATGACCACCACGCTTGTGATGGCCTACTCCGGCAACTTCCTGACCATGCTGATGTACTACCAGGGGCAGGATACCCCCCTGCAGGACATTCTGAGCTACCGCTTCATCGCGGCAGAGCTGATGAACCTGCTGGTGGGCGCCTTTGGCCTCATCGCTGTGGCGCCGCTGACCGCCGCCGTGTGCGGCTGGCTGTACACACGCAAGCCCGGCCAGCCTATCCTGTCACGCGCCGGGTAGAGGCGGCGGGCCTTGTGCACTTGCCCCTGTCCATCGGCAGGGGCGCACCCCCGGGCGGGCATGCTGCAGCCATATTGGCCGGTATGCCCGCCGATTTTTTTGCGCGTGACCTGAGTGACGATGAAAGCCCGGTTTTTCTCCCCCTATGGCATTTGACCGTCACTAACGTCACTAACGTCACTAACGTCACTAACGTCACTAACGTCACTAACGTCACTAAC
>CAYFSN010000077.1:0-9484 GCA_964345845.1 uncultured Christensenella sp. | reverse complement strand
GTTGGCAGGTTGATGTCCCAGTACAGCAAACGGTCGTCATTGGGCTCTTCGGGGTCGCCCACGTTAATCATGAAGGGCAGGTAGCGAATGCGATCACGCACAGCGTATTGCCTGTCAAAGCCTTTGAAAACGCCTTCCAGTTCGCGGTTGCGGCCATGCAGCAGGTCGTTGAGGTAGCGGCGGTACGCCCCCACCGGGGAAATGGAGACACCGTACACAAAAATGAAGGCGCTGAGCATCACGATGGTGATGAGCACCGTCAAGGGCTGGTTGCGTACGGTCAGCGACCAGATAAGCGCGGCCAGCGGCAACAGCATGCCAAGCACCAGCCACAGCCACCGACGGCGAAATTGTGCGTTGATATCAACATAATCCTGCTGTGTGTACATGCAAACCCTCCTGCGGCGCATTCTACATTAACACAGCAGGATTGTCGAGCGGTTGACAGCCCAAAACGCAAGTGGATATAATGAACATTACGGCCGCAGAGAATGAGCGGCCCGGAAATGAGGAGTACATTGGCACTATTGGAAGAATTCGCGAAACTGGACGTTTCTACAGATGTGATGAAAGCCCTGGAGGGTATGGGCATTCACACGCCCACCACCGTACAGCGGGAGTGCATCCCGCCCATGATGGCGGGGCGGGATGTGATTGGCATCGCCCCCACCGGCACAGGCAAAACCATTGCCTTTGGCATCCCCATGCTTGAGTACATCAGCCCTACGGAGCAGCGCATACAGGAAGTGGTGCTGGCGCCCACGCGGGAGTTGGCCATGCAGATAACGCAGGAGTTGGAAAGCCTGGCGCACTTCATCCCGCAGATTCGCATCGTGGCGCTGTACGGCGGTCAGCCCATATCCCGGCAGCTGACCCAGCTGAAGAAAAAACCGCAGATTGTGGTCGCCACGCCCGGCCGCATCCTTGACCTGATGCAGCGCGGCCAGGTGCGCCTGGACCAGGTGCACACCATGGTGCTGGATGAAGCGGACGAGATGCTAAAGATGGGCTTTGTTAAGGACGTCACCCGCATCATCGAGGCCGCGCCGCCCACACGCCAGCTGGTAATGTTTTCTGCCACCACCAACCCAGATGTACAGACCATCTCCTGGAAGTATCAGCAGGAGCCGGTGGAGATTTACGTGGAAGCCAGGGAAGAGGACAAGCCCAAGATTTCCCAGTACACCATCGTGGTACCGCGGGACAAGAAAAATGAACGGCTGACCTACTTGCTGGACGCTGACGACTACAAACGGGTGATGATTTTTACCAACACCAAGTACATGACTCAGCGGCTGACCAACATCCTGCGTAAGGAAGGGTACAGCGCGGAAGCACTGCATGGCGATGTGCCCCAGTCTCAGCGCACCACCATCATGAACAACTTCAAGCGCGGCAAGTTTCCCATTCTGGTTTCAACAGATGTCGCCGCCCGCGGCATAGACGTGGACGACGTGGAAGCGGTTATCAACTATGACCTGCCCAACGAGAACGAGTACTATTTGCACCGCATTGGCCGCACAGGGCGCGCCAAGCGGCACGGCGTGTCGTTCAGTATGATGACCTATCAGGAAAGTGTCCGTATGGATGAAATCCTGCGCTATATCAAAATGGAGCCTACCAGGCTTCACTTTGACGGGGAAGGCATCCTAAGAACGGAAGATAACGAACCCTTCTTCGAGAACATCTAAGCACTGACTAAACATAAGAATGGGCTGTTCCTCAGGAACAGCCCACGTTGTCTTATTACGTACCGTTATTGCAGTGCTTCTTGAAAGGCCTGGATGAAGCCGTCGCAGTTCCAGGTGCCGCACGCGCTGAGTTGCGCGCCTTTCACTGACATTTGCAGCACGATGCCATTATCGTATTGGATAAGCAGCGCCTGGTCGGTACTGCGGCTGGCGCTGCCTTGCCAGGTGGCTTGGCTGGTGAGGATGCCCATCAGGCGGTCAACCGTACTCTGGTCGGTAATACTGCCAATGCCAGACAGTTGCAGGCCCGTTACCCGTCCGTTTAAGGTGGAGCCAAGGCCTTCGCCGCCCATCAGGGCAGTGCCGGCAAAACTGACCCGCTGGAAGACCCGCAGGCTGCCGTCAATCTCAGCGGCAACGGCGGCCCCATCCATACCGCGAATGGTGTATACCTCGCCGCCCTCGGGTACGACGTTGCTAAGCAATGCGTTACTGCTATCTAGTGCTGGCTCATCGGTGAACACGCTGACGCCGCCAAAGCTGTTGCCCAGCAGCGCGCTGTTAATGGCAGTGGGGTTCTTCAGCAGGCGGTAGTAGCGCCCATCCGCCCGCACCATGGGGAAGTTGCCGCCGTTTGAGGAAGCCCATACGCCCACATACGTTGGTACCACACCTTGCTCGGCTAACTTGATGCTGCCCCGGGGCATGTCATAGGCCGCTTCCATGCCGCCCGGCGGCAGCTGACCTGCCTTCTGTGTGCGAATCTCCGGAGGTTGCTGTGACTTGCCCAGCAACCCCATGCTGAAGGCGCCAATACCGAAGAGAAACACCAGAGAGAAGGCGAACGCCAGCGCGCGCTGATATGCAGGCACCGCTGTCCGTTTGGCAGGACGGCCTTTCTTGATGGTTGCCAGCATTTCCTCGCTTGCTTTGAGGCCACCCAGGCACTCCTGAGCAATCTGGGGCAGTTGGTTTAACCGCGTCATCGCGATTCGTCCTCCTCTAAGATGGTTTTTAGGCGCAGCCTGCCGCGGGACAAGCGGCTGGCGATGGTTCCTGGGGGTAGATTGAGTATGTCCGCAATTTGGTCAATGGTCATGCCTTGGTAGTAATGCAGCAAAAAAACCTCTCTGGTATGGGCGGGCAGGGCGTGGATGGCTTGCATCAGTGCCTCTTTTTCCATGCGGTCTTCGATGCCATCATCCTCTGCCGGCAGAATGTCCAGTTTCTTGCTGCCAAGGATGACCCGCCGGGTCCAGGCGCTGCGCCACCGATCGCGGCAGATGTTCAGCGCCACCTTCAGCAGCCACGACTTTTCACTGCCTTCGTTCAGCGTCGGCTGGCGGTCCATCAGTCTAAGAAAGACTTCTTGCGTCACATCCTCAGCGCCGGGCTTGTCACCAAGGTAAAAGTAACTGACTCGGAGCACATCGTCTGCGTATAGGCGGTACAGTTGCTCTACCAAGGCGGTATAGTCGCCGTTTTGATTCATGTCCGCCCCTTTCCGCAGTTCCGCTCACACATTTAACGAATAACACTGCCTGTTCCTTGCAGCCCGTTTTCTTTTTTGTCACAAGGGCAATCAAAGTATAGGGTGGGTGCCAGGGGCCGTCAAGGCGGTTGTCACCCGCGTTGTCAAATGGTATAGTTATCCAGTGCATTTACACAAAACATTACAGTTGAGGTAGTTATGTCCAATAAACGCAAATCGGTATCTTTCTTTAGAGCGGCAGGCGCATTACTGTTGTCGGCTGCTGGCAGCTATGGCTTGCTGCTGCTGGTCAACATGCTGACCCAGCGCATGTTCAACCGCTCGTCAATGACAACCGCTTTCTACATCCTGTGCGGCATCAGCACCGTGTTCATGTTTTTGTTGCTGCTGTGGCCGGCGAACCGGCCGTTCAAGGGCACAAAGGTATTCCTGCGTTGGTTTGTGCTGATTGTGGGCGTGCTGCTGATATGGACTGTAGGCACAGCATGGGACCTGCAAAACCAGATGATGTATATCACATATGGCTATGAGGAGCAAAGTGAGACGGAGGCCAGCCAACTGCCTTCATTGGAGGCTATCGAAGTAAAGGGAAAGGGCAACCAGGTATACCGCGGCTGGCTCTGGAAGAACACGCCTGGCCGGGCAGGCTTGGTGATGTACTTTGGCGGTAACGCGCAGTATGCAGCCGATGCCATGATACAGATCGCCAAAGACCCCAGCAGCAGCCAGGTGTATCAGGGCTACAATGTAATGATGGTGGACTACCCCGGTTATGGCCGCAGCGATGGAAACCCCGGCGAAGAGAGCATTTACGCCATGGCGCAAGCGGTATGGGCACACATGGCGGCGCGCGAGGACGTCAATCCCGACAAAATGGTGCCTATGGGCTGGAGCCTGGGCACAGGCACTGCAGCCCGCCTGGCGGCAGACAAGCAACCCGCAGGGGTTATCCTGGCCGCGCCGTTTTACGACGGCGGGGAGATGATTAATGGCTACATGAACGAAAACATCATCAACGGTGTGACGGAGTTCATTGTCCGCAACAAGTATGAAAGTGACGACTACGCCCGCCGCACCAACACTCGCGCGCTGATACTGGGCGCGACGGGAGACCGGATGTTCCCCATTGCTCAAGCTGAAAGGCTGGCGGCGGAATACCCGCAGCACGAACTTGTCAAAATCGAAGGAGCCCACCACGCGGCCATGTTCAGTGTGGAGGCGCAGCAGGCTATTCAGGTTTACTTGCAGGGCATTCTCACGCAGTAAAGAGTACGCAATGAAAACCGGCAGCTCCGCTTGGAACTGCCGGTTTTTTACTGTTCTGCTATGCCCAGGAGAAAGTCTGCAGCGTCTCGTATGTCCATCGAACGAAAGTATTTCTCCTCCAAGGGAATCCATTCGTTGAAAAAGCGGCTGGCCATCTCCGGGGTATTGCGCGCAAGGATGCGTTTGGCCTGATGGTCTTCGTCAATGTCCAGAAAGACCTTCACATCATAGTAGTCGCGCAAAGCAGGGTGCAGGCTGTAAACGCCTTCCACAATGCTTAGCTGCTTTGGCTGCACCGCAACCGGCGTCAACTGGTCGCGTTTACAGTCATACTGAAAGTATGAAAACGGGGCGCGCTTGGTGAGCGGCAACAATACCTCCGCCAGAAACCGCTCGTAATCCACATTTCCGTCGGGGGTGCTTAACCGCTCGGCGGTGCGCATATGGGGCTGCAAAAAGAAATCGTCCATGTGAAACACATTGACGCTGTCGTAGTGTTCTGAAAGCCGTGCGGCCAGGGTGGTTTTGCCAGCGCCGCAGGGACCGTCAATAGCGATGATGCCGGGCACCGCGGCAATGAGGGCGTCAATTGTGCTCAGCAGGGACTGCATCAGCGCTCTTCCCTGAAGTAGTTGATGCCGCAACCCGCTGGCTGCTGATGCTCGCGGCGCATGCGAATGGACGACAGCACCAGCACCAGGCAAGTCACCACGAATGGCAGCATGCTGAAGATGGCGCCGGGGATGTAGATAACCTCGCGCGGTACATATAGCCGCAGCACGCTGAGGGCGCCGAAAACCAGCGCGCCAAACACAGCCCTCAGTGGGCTCCATGAGGAGAAGATGACCAGGGCCAAAGCAATCCACCCTTGACCGCCGATGATGTGGGGCTGCCAGTTGCCAACAGCTGTCACCAAGGAAATGTAGGCACCGCCCAGGCCGCAAATCCCGCCACCTACCAGGATGTGGGCGTATTTATACCCGCTGACCGGGATGCCCATGGCGTCGGCCGCGGCGGGGTTTTCGCCAACGGCGCGCAGGTTGAGGCCCAGCCGTGTATGCCGCAGGTATAGGTGCATGGCAATTGCCGTCAGTAGCGCCAGATAGGTCATGATGGAATGGTTAAACAGCAGCCGGCCCAGCACAGGGATATCTGTCAGAACCCCCATGTCCAGCGGCAGCAGCGCCGCCTTGACGCCGTCCGACAGAAAGCTGGTGCCCATGGGATTGTTGTCGCGTAGGATTTCGCCGACAAAGTTGGCGATGCCCGTGCCAAACAGCGTAAGGGTAAGGCCTGTGACGTTTTGGTTGGCCTTTAACGTAACAGGGAGAAAGGCGTATATGGCGGCACCGATCATGCCAGCCAGAAAGGCACAAATCAGCGCAGCTGCGGCACTATGAAACAGGAAACTGCCCAGAAACCCCATGATGGCGCCCAGGTACATCATGCCCTCAACGCCCAGGTTGATGTTGCCGGACTTTTCAATGAGGATCTCACCCAGGGTGCCGTACAATAGCGGCACGCTGGCCAGTATCGCCGCGTATAAAAACGCCAGGGCCTGATCAGCGAAGCTCATGCGGCCACCTCCTTGCGCATCGCGATGCGGTACTGAATAAAGAATTCACTGCCCAGCACAAAAAACAGTATGATGCCTTGCAGAATATCGGACATGGAACTGGGAATGCGGTACTCCGTCTGCATCATGGAGCAGCCTTTTTCCATGATGCTAAACAGGAAAGACACCACCATGATGCCGATGGGGGAAAGGCGCGAAAGCCAGGCAATGGAAACGGCCGTAAAGCCCCTGCCATTGGCGACCGCGTCTGTCAGTTGGCGGTCCGGGCCGGATACCTGCAGCATGCCCACCAGGCCGCATATGCCCGCGCTGATGAACATGGTGCGCATGACAATCTTTTTAACAGGCATGCCGGCATAGCGCGCGGTGCGTTCGTTTTCGCCGACTACGGTCAGCTCGTATCCCTGGCGGGTATACCGCAGGTACACGTACAGCGCAATGACCATCACGAACATGATAATCCACCCAATGTGGATGTTGCCAATTCCGGGAAACGGCAGTTCCGGCAGGCGGGCCTGTTTGGGAAAGCGGGGGGTGGCAGCGAAGCCGCCCTCCGGATTGCGCCACGGGCCCTCCCGGAGGAAAGTGATAAAGTAGATCATGATGTAGTTGAGCATCAAGGTGAACAGCGTTTCATTGGTGCCAAAACGGGTTTTGAAGTAGGCGGGTATCAGCCCCCACAGTCCTCCCGCGATAATGGCGGCCACTGCCATGATGATGAGCAGCAGCCAACTGGGCAGGTCAGCGTGAAAGTAGGCGAAATAACTGGCCGCAATGGCACCGGCGCTGATTTGCCCTTCCCCGCCAATGTTCCAGAAACGCATTTTGAATGCCAGCGCAACGCCCAATGTGGTCAAGCAAAGGGGAATCATCAGCTTAATGGTTTCCTTCTGCATGGCCGTACTGCCCAAGGCGCCCTGCAGCATGGTGCCGTATACGCTGAAAGGGTTGTAGCCCAAACTCCACAAGAAGATGCCGCCCATCATCAGCGCGCCAAGCACCGCCGCCAGCCGAAACAGCCATACTTTCTGGCGAGGCAGTTCACCGCGCTGTACCACATGAAAGCCAGCAAACTGTGCTTTCTCAGACATACGCATCCTCCTTATCAGTTTTCAGACCCGTCATCTTCATGCCCAGCAGCGCCTTGGTGGCAAACTTGCTTTCCACAATGGCGCTGACCCGTCCGGAGGACAGCACCAGGATGCGGTCGCACAGGCTCAGCAGCACGTCCAGGTCTTCGCCCACAAACAGGATGCCCACGCCCTTCTGCTTTTGCTGGTTGAGCATATCGTAGATGGTCATGCTGGCGCCGATATCCAACCCCCGAACGGGATATGCGGTTATCAGCACCCTGGGTGAAAGGTTGATTTCCCTGCCCAGTAATACTTTTTGTACATTGCCGCCAGACAGCTTTCGCACCGGAATGGTCAAGCTGGGGGTGGCGATGTCCAGCCGCTCTACCATGGTGGCCGCTTCCTTGCGGCTTTCGGCACGCTTCAAAAAGGGGCCGGACTGGTCGCGGTAGGTCTTCAGCATCAAATTGTCCGGTATGTTCATGCTGCCCACCAGGCCCATGCCCAGCCGGTCCTCCGGTATAAACGCCATGGAGATGCCGCGTTTGATGATTTCCAGCGGCGTCAGGCCATCGATGCGCTTGCCGTCCAGAAGGATGCTGCCGCCGGTTACCTCTTGAAGGCCTGTAATGGCCTCGCACAGCGCCCGCTGGCCGCTGCCAGCAACGCCTGCAACGCCCAGGATTTCGCCTTTTCTCAGTTGAAAACTGACGCCCTGCAGTTCGTGCTGGCCGTCCTCTCCCGTGATGGATAGCTGATGTACATCCAGTATGGTGTCGCCGATGGCGCTTGGCGCGCGCTTGATGTCCAGGTCCACCTGGCGGCCGACCATCATTTGCGTCAGCACAAACCGGTCTGCATCCGCGGTGTTGATGATGCCGACGCAGTGGCCCTTGTGCAGCACCGCGACGCGGTCGGACACCGCCATGACCTCTTCCAGTTTATGGGTGATGATGATGATGGCTTTGCCTTCCTGTTTCATGCGCCGCAGAATGTCAAAAAACCGTTCAATCTCCTGCGGGGTCAAGACGGCAGTGGGTTCATCCAGGATAAGGATCTCAGCACCCCTGGCCATCACCTTTAGTATTTCTACGGTTTGCTTTTCGGAGACCGACATGTTGTACACTTTGCGATCCAGGTCGATATCCAGCCCCAAGCGCTCAGCGGTGGCTTCCGGTTTTATCGCTTTTCCGCGCTGGCCAATCAATATGTTTTCCCTGGCGCTGAACAGGTCCACCAGCTTGAAGTGCTGATGAATCATGCCGATGCCCAAGTCAATGGCCTCTCTCGGCGAGCGAATGCGCACAGGCCGGCCTGACAAAGAAATGCTGCCTGCATCCGGTTGATAGATGCCAGACAGCATATTCATCAGCGTGGTCTTGCCGGAGCCATTTTCGCCCAGCAGCGCCAGAATCTCCCCGGCATGTACATCCAGGTCAATTCTGTCATTGGCCACGACTGGGCCAAATGTTTTCGTCAGTCCGCGCAGCGAGATAGCAGGGGCTTTTTCGCGCATACAGCGTTCCTTTCCGTGATTGCGTTGTTGGGGTAGATTATGGTACAGCCAGCAGCAAAATGCAAGTGCGGAGCCTGGGGGATAAGCAAGGCTGCCGATCCGAAAACCGGCAGCCCTGCAAACTTAAGCGATGTTATTTTACTTCGACGCCCTGCACCAGCAGGTCTTTCATCAGGCTGCCGGTAATCTGGTCGTCGGTCATGACTTCGCCTTCAGCCAGCACCAGTTCACCCGCGTTGTTGTAGATGGGGCCGGTGAAAACATCCCACTCGCCGGACAGAATTCGGGCACGCGCTTCTTCAATCTTCTCCGCGGTGCCTTCCGCCACGTTTTTGCTCAGCGGGGAAATGTCGACCATGCCTTCCTTCAGGCCCAGGAAGTAGTTGACGGGCTTCCATTCGCCTGCTAGCACGTCTTCAACTTCAGCGGTGTACACGCTGGCCCAGTGCCAGATGGGCGCGGTCAGGTGGGCATTGGGGGCATTGACGGTCATGTCGGTGTTATAGCCTACGCCAAACTTGCCGGCTTCTTCGGCGGCGATTTGGGGCATGGCGGTGTCCACGTGCTGGGCAATGACATCACAGTCAAGTGACAGCAGCGCTTCAGCGGTTTGCTTTTCCAGGGTGGGGTCAAACCAGGAGTTGATGAACTTCACGTAGACGACGGCGTCGGGGTTGACGGACTGCACACCAAGCGCGAACGCGTTGATGCCGCCGTTCACCTCGGCGTTGTCCGGCCAGGCGGCCACATACCCCACCTTGTTGGTGGTGGTCTTCAGCCCTGCCGCGATGCCGGACAGGTAGCGCGCCTGGTAAATGCGGCCAAAGTAGTTGTTGAAGTTGACGCCGTTGTTTTTGTAGCCGGAGCAGT
>CAYFSN010000076.1:0-9720 GCA_964345845.1 uncultured Christensenella sp. | reverse complement strand
TTATGTGAGCAATAGGGAGTATACCGAGTGGGTTGAGAGCGCTTGAGGGTGATTTGATTGGATGAAGGCACGGCGACTTTGGTGAGGCTGTACGACAAAATAGCGGACTTTGGGTGCTGAGGGTAGTATAGGCACCGAGGAAAGTATATGTGCCAAGGCTAACCAAAGCGCTATGCAGCCAGGTTACGACTTATTGCCCGAAGAATTCGGTATGGTAGCCCCCTCAGCATACCGCAATTCCCATAGCCACATCACGCTCAGTAACACCTGCGCCAGCAGGGAAACGGCGTACAGCAGTTCCCTTGGCAGCGGCAGTTTTTCGTTGAACTCGGCGGCGATGGCGGCAGCGATGGAGAACAGCAGGGGAAGCCAGATGCCAGCAGCCCTTCGCGGGGCTTTTTTTGTGAGCAGCACGGTAATGCCGATGAGGAATGCCAGCGGCAGCAGTTGATTCACGCGGATAAAGGCATTGGCGGCCAGGCGGGGATAATCGTCCTGCCGTAGGGCTTCAAAGAACAGTTGCAGGGCATTCAGCGGAATCAGTAGGCGCAGCATGTCCTCACCAAATGATTGGTGGTTTCCAGTTGACAGTTTCACATGCTGCCTACGCGCCAGCCATAGCGTGATGAGGAGAACGGCCGCGGCCTGGTACACAAACACGGCGGTGTTCCATTCCTCAAAGGTGTTGACCACCGCCATGGGAAACCACTGCAGCCAGGGGGCGACCTCTTCGCCAAAGCCGGCGCCGCCCAGTATCTGCGCGGCCAGGGCAAAAACGCTGAAGGTGCCAAGCGGCACAGCTGCTGCGTCCATGACCATGCCAACGGGCTGGTGGGTCAGCCGGGCAAACAGGGCGCAGGCCAGCAGCACGCCCAGCAGCATGCCGTAGAAGCTGAGCCCGCCGTGTGTGATCTTAAAAAACGGCAAAAGCCCCAGGAAGGTTCCTTCCATGGGGTCCAGAAACACATGCTGCCAGCTGAAGATGCTGAACACCAGGCGGGAAACGATTAGGCCCAGCACCACAGACAACAGCATCAACTGGGACGCACTGCCAGGCTTTAGCCCGTGCCGTTTTGCTGAGAAGGCGAGCAGGGCAAAAGCCGCCAGACCGTCCACAAAAAGAGCCAGGCCAAACCCATACCAGGTTTGACCCAGCCAGGAAAACTGAATGAGGGGATAAGCGTCCATCAGGGAATGAGGGTGGCGAAGTAGATGATGTCACTCACCGGGCGTTTCTTGGGGTTCTGCGGTGAGTTGATTTTTTCGTTGTGCAGCACCAGCGAGTTGCTGCTGCCGCCGTCCAGGTTATAGGCGAGGATGACGCGTTTGTCCATGTCCCGGGCGGTTTTCACCGCGTACTCGGCGGCTTCGTGCAGCCTAAGCCCCGCGCTGCCCGGATCTTCCGGGCCTTCGGTGGAGATGATGAGGTACTCCAAGGGGCCCAGCTGCGCGATGATGGCCCGCTGGGTTTGCTTGTTGGCCGCGGTGTTGAAGTAGCCTTCCTCACCGGTAAAGACAACCGCATCGTCCATCACCAGCATGGGGCCAAAGGAAAAGCAGTTGACCACTTCGCGGCCATCGGCGGCGATGGCATCGGTGACGGAGGTGATGACATCTTTCCTGGCTTTCAGCCCGGCGTGAAAGTCACCGTGATTGTCGATGAACAGCAGGTCCTCTCCCGTGGGGCGGTTGCGCACCGTTTTTCCTTGGCGCACGATGTAGCGGTCGTCCGTAAACTGAAAGTAGTCGCCGTTGATGGCCAGCACCGCGTTGTAGCGCTTGGCCACGGTGGCGGCCAATTGGTTGCCCTTGCGGCTGAAGGTGTTGGAGGGCGCGGTGCGCAGCTGGGAGGCATCCGCCAGGCGGATATGCGCCCTCAGGATGTTGGTGTCATAGGCACGGTCCGCTGTGATGGCAATATCCAAAGAACCGTCCCGGTAGCCGGCGTTATCAGGCAGGTAGCCATCGCTGTTGGGCATAGGTCCCGGGCTTAAGTCGATGGGCAGCGGGGTCAGCCCCGTGTCAAAGGCTACCTCCTCAGACAGCGCAGTGCTGCCCGGCAGCAGTAGCGCCAAGGACAGTAACAGCAAAATGGCTAAAGCAGCTGGGAGGATACGCCTGGTAAAGTGTGCCATGAACAAGCTCCTTGTGTGTTTGTGACCATGGTAGTCAGCCCGCCGCGCGGTGTCAATGTGAGGGTTGGAAGTTTTACAACTATGTGACCATGCGGCCCGGCAGGTCGCAGGCGCCCGTCAGGGTGAACGTGGCGCGGTTGTAATCCACCACGCCTTCGCGCTTAAGCGCGCTTAACACAGCGCACATGGCGCTGCGGTCCACGCACAGGGTGTCCGCCAACTCCTGGCGGTTAAGCGGCAGGGTGAAGGTGTTGCTGCCCTGGCGCTGGGCAGTCCAGTTGAGGTAGCTGAGCAGCTTTTCGCGAATGGTGCGGCGGCTTAGGTGCTCCATGGACAGCGTCAGGTCGATGTTCTTTTGCGCCAGCAGGCGCGCGGTGTTGTATATCAGCCGGGTGTGGTAGCTGCACGCCGTGGGGCACCCGGTGAGGATGCTGCGCGCGTCCAGAAAAAGCACCCGGGTGCTTTCAGCGGCCACCACACTGACGGGCAGGCGAGCGGCCTCCGCCATGGCGAAGGATTCGCCGAAGATGCCGCTGGGGCCAATGCGCTGCATCATGGCGCGGTTGCCCCACCAGTCATCCTTCAACACATCCACAGCGCCCGACAGCACAATGCCCACGGCGCGCGGGGCATCGCCCATGGCGTAGATGATTTGCTGGCGAGAAAACTGTGCGGGCCTTGCCTGCAGACAATCCAGCACATGGGTGATTTCTTCCGTCTCAATGCCGGAAAACAGTTCGCACTGGGACAATATCGTCAAGTCGTCCATTTCTCCTCCTGTCTGTTGTATTTACAACAGAAGAACCCGGCACAGTATGCTATGCTTATGCCAGCATGTCAAGGAGGGGCTTATGAAGCAGATTGTGACAAGGGACATTGTGGAAATTGACGCCGACAAGTGCATTGGCTGTGGTTTGTGCGTGAATGCCTGCCAGGAAGGCGCCATCCAGATGATAGACGGAAAGGCCACTCTGGTGCGGGATGACTACTGTGATGGCCTGGGGCATTGCCTGCCCAGCTGCCCGACGGACGCCATCCGCATCATCCAGCGGGAAGCCGCGGTGTTTGATGAGGAAGCGGTGAAGGCCAACATGGCCGCGCAGCCCGCCGGCTGCCCCGGTTGCGCGCCCAAGGCCAACGCGCCTGAAACCGACGAGGAAGAAGCGGGCAGTGTCCACAGCCGGCTGACCAACTGGCCGGTGCAGCTGCAGCGGGCCACCGTGACGAGCCCCGCCTTGCGAGGGGCGGACTTGCTGGTGGCGGCGGACTGCGCCGCGTTTACCTATGGAGACTTCCACAGGCGCTTCATGAAAAACCGTGTCACGCTGATTGGCTGCCCGAAGCTTGACCAGGCGGACTACCGGGGCAAACTGACCGCGATTCTGGCCGGCAACGACATACGGTCGCTTACGGTTGTGCGCATGCAGGTGCCCTGCTGCGGCGGCCTTGAGCGCGCGGCGCTTGGGGCCCTGGAGGCAAGCGGCAAGCAAATACCGCACCAGGTTGTCACTGTGACAACCGACGGACACATCCTCTCATAACCTCATGTCATACGGATGCATTGCCCCGCGCACAGCGGGGCGTTTGCTTTACTTGCGGCCGCATTTCGGGGTATAATTTGCCCATCGTGCAAGAAGGAGGGAACCGTATGAAACGCAGACTGTTCTGGCTGTTTTTGCTGACGGGCGCCCTACTTTTGCTGATGAGCCTGATGGTGGTAGGGGAAGAGCAGGCGGTGACCCCGGCCTGTGAGCCGGCAGGGCAGGTGGTGCCCGTCACCCTGAAGCCTGTGCCTCCGCCCGAAACCGAAGGGCAGGTGGCTGACGAAGCCCAGCCGCTATTAGCGGCCGATGCACCCAAGGAAGCGCGCCCCCAATGGGCGGCCATGCCGCGGGGGCTGCGGGCCTATCGATACACAGCATACTATGCTTTCCACCCATCGGATGAAGCCGGATGACCAATGAAGGTCACCCACTTCCCATGGATTTAGAAAGGATACGATACAATGGCAAAACCCGTTGAAAAGCCCCGCAAGAAGGCGGAGCCCAAAGCCATCGCCGCAATCACGCTTGCGGTGGCGCTGATTCTGACCATCGCCGGCGGTTACCTGGGCCTGACCGGCATGAAACTGGGCGAGGATGGCCTGTACAAGTTGCTGGCCTGGATTCCCACCCCTTCCACGCAGAGCACCTGGCGCGAAGCCCTGGTGCCTGGCGCCGACTTTGGCCCCACCCTGGTGCAGGTGTATGACGCCGCTCCCATCACGGAGGCGGAAACCGTCAGCGAAGCGCACCTGGAAAAGGCAGCGGAAATTATCGCCCGCCGCCTGGCCTTTGGCGGCTGGCCGGATGCGCAGGTGGAGGCGCTTGAGAACAACCAGCTGCGCATGGTGCTGCCCAATGACGGCACCCATGGCCACGCCTATGAAATGCTGGTCGAGCCCGGCGAAATTGGTTTCGCGGGCCCGGATGGCGAACTGTTCCTGACCCAGAAGAACATCCGCAGCGCCATCTACGGCGTGAACCCGCAGGACGGCAGCTATGCCCTCAGCTTCATACTGGACGGCGAAGGCAAAAAGCTGTTCGCGGACAAGACCACCGAATTGGTGGGGCAGACCCTCAGCTTGATGGTGGACGGCCGCGCGGTATCCTCCCCCGGCATCAACGAGCCCCTGCTGGAGGGTCAGGCCTCCCTGCCCGGCTTTAACGGCGAAAACGCCGTTGCCTACGCTGCCATGATGCAGACCGAGCCCCTGCCCGTGCGGCTGAGCCTGGCCACCGAGGAGGCCGGCGCCCCGTTGCTGGGTGAAAAGGCGCAAAACGGCGTGATGCTGGCGCTGTACGCGGCGGCACTGCTGCTGGGCCTGGCGCTGATTGTGCGCTACCGCCTGGGCGGCGTCATCGCGGTGTGGACCATTGTCATCCAACTCATCGTCATGTTCTTCTTTGCCGGGCTGATGCGCGCGGGCTATACCATCTCCACCATGCTGGCTGTGTACACAAACCTGGGCCTGCTGGTGTATTCGCTGATACTGCTGTGGCGCCGCACCAAGGTGGACGCCGACCGCGGCCGGGGCATCAAACAGGCCATCCGCGACGCGTACGGCAGTGCCGGCAAGGTGGTCACCGATGTGCTGGCGCTGCTGCTGGCGGTCAGCGTGGTGCTGATTATCGCCGACAGCCAGGCCATTGGGCAGTTCATGCGCCTGTTTGGTGTGGGCGTGCTGATTAACCTGGTGCTGGTGCTGGTGGTGCACCGCGTGCTGCTGACCAGCGCTGTGACGCTGTTTGGCTCCGCCACGGGGCTTTACACCACCGCTTCTGCCAATAAGGAGGCTGTACAATGAGCAAATCCAAAGCGTTTGGCGCTTCATTTCTTTCGCTGGCCGTCATCGTGGTCGGCCTGGTGCTGTTGGTGCTGGGCATGGGGCCCAAGTTCTCCGGTTCCGGCGGCTACGCTATTGACTACGCCCAACTGGCCATTTGTGCCGCGCTGGTAACAGCCCTTGGCTTTGCCTTTGGTGCCCTGCGCTACAGCCTGGCAAGCGGACTGGCCTTGGGCGCCGCGGCGCTGCACGACCAGCTGGTCGCCCTGGCGCTGACCGCCATTGTGGGCATCGCCGTGCCCCAAATGCACCTGATGCCCGTCATGGTGGTGCTGGCTTGCGTGTTTACTTTTGCCCATTCCCTGCCGGTCATCCGCGTGGCGATGGAACTGCGCGCGGCCAACTCCGTTCGGGAGATGACCCACGAAGAGGTGGCCTTCAAGGCCGCCCAGCAGACCTGCACCCAGCGCCGCATCACGGCGGGTGTCGCGGTAGTACTGCTGGTCGCCGGCGCCATTGGCGGCGGCATAACCCTGGCCGGATGGCTGGTGCCGATGCTGGCGGGCCTGCTGGCCTCGCTGCTGTCCGCCCGCTGCCTGACCCCCCTGGTATGGACGCTGGCGCCCCATAAAGGCGCAAGCCGACGGACCAGCCGTTAAACAACACAAGCGCGCCGGCCGGGTGGCCGGCGCCTTTCTTTACGCCTCTGCCTGAAAGGAGCACCATGCAGACCTTCATCCGCCGCGGACAGGAACACAAAATCGCAGGCTATCCCGACTGGATGGCCTCCCTGCTGTACGCCCGCGGGGTCACAACTGCGGCGGAGGCGCAAGCGTTTTTAAACCCTTCCGCAGCACAGTTGCTGCCGCCTGAGGGCCTGCATCAGCTGCCCCAGGCTGTACAGCTAATACGCCAACTGGGGCAGCAGCGGGCCCGTGCTGTGGTATACGGCGACTATGATGTGGACGGCCTGTGCGCCGCGGTCATCGCCAGCGAAGCGCTGAAGGAAGCGGGGCTGCAGGTATCCATCTACATTCCCGACCGCCACACCGAGGGCTATGGCCTAAACGAGGACGCGGTACGCACCCTGGCGCAGGACGCCGACCTTCTGGTAACGGTGGACTGCGGCATAAAGGCATTGCACGAAGTGCAGGTGGCCAAAGACCTGGGGATGAGCGTTATTGTGACTGACCATCACCAGCCGGGGGAGCAGCTGCCCGCGGCAGATGCGGTCATTAACCCATTGCTGGGGGACTATCCCTTTAAAACTTTGTGCGGCGCCGCCACGGCATGGAAACTGTCCATGGCGCTGCATGGCTGGGCTTTCGCGGAAAAGCAGCTGGATTTGGCGGCGGTGGCCACCATTGCTGATATGGTGCCGTTATTGGGCGAAAATCGCGTGCTGGCGGCGCTGGGACTGCAGAAGTTGGCAAATACCCCTCGCGTGGGTCTAAGCGCTTTAAAGGCCGCTATGGGGCTGGAACAGGGCGTTCCGGTATCCGCCGACCGGGTCAGCTTTGGCCTGGCACCGCGGCTGAACGCCGGCGGCCGGCTGACGACCGCCCAGGACGCGCTGAGCCTGCTGACGGCGACGGACGCCGCCCAGGCACACGAACTGGCGCTGAAGCTAAACCAGGTGAACGCTGACCGCCAGCAGGAGGAGCGCCAGGTCATCGACCAGGCAGAACAACTGCTGGACGGCGTGGACATGCTAAACGGACGCTCCATTGTGCTGTATCAGGAAGGGTGGAACAGCGGCGTGGTAGGGCTGGCGGCAGGAAGGTTGGCGGAGAAGTATGGCTATCCGGCTGTGGTGCTCTCCCAGCAGGGGGAGCGGTGCACAGGCTCTGGCCGTTCGGCGGGAGGGCTGGATTTGTACGCGGCACTCAGCGATTGCAAAGACCTGTTTCTGCGCTTTGGCGGGCATAGGCAGGCGGCGGGGCTGAGCATACTGACAGAAAACGTGCCCGCCTTCGCGGCGCGATTCGACCAGGCCATCAAAGCACAGCTGGACGGCCGGCCGCTGCTGAAGCAAATCGCCTACGACGCGCCGCTTGACCTGGGTGACGTCAGCCTGGACATGATACGCGGGCTCAATGCGCTGGCCCCCTTTGGCATCGGCAACCCGGGCCCCGCGTTTTTACTGGAGGATGTGCAGGTGCAGGCCGCCAGGGCAGTGGGCGCGGAGGGCAGGCACCTGAAGCTGAGTTTGCGGGCCCAGCAGGCCGCGCTGGATGGCATTGCCTGGCAGATGGGGGAATACGCCGATGGTTTGCCGCCCAGACTGCGGGCAGTGGTGAAGCTGGATATCAACGAATACCAGGGCCGCCAGAGCCCACAAGCCCAGGTGACGGCATTTCAGGCAGGGGCGGAGGCGTTTACCGCTGACCCCGCCCGGGAGCGCCAAGCGGTGCTGCGGGATTTACAAGGCATGGCCGGGAATGATACACTATTTGATGTAGAGGTATCTGCATTTTCCCAGGAAGACCCGCTGCCCGAGCAGGGCGCGCTGCTTTTTTGCAGGTGCTTTGACACCGCGCAGGCGATGCGAAAGCGGTATCCCGCCTTTCACACCGCGACGGGCGCTTTTCGCGACAGGCGGGGCAGCAGCACCATCCTGTATGCCGCATCGCTTGCGGATGTAGAGGCACCCTTCAGCCACGTGGTGTTGTGTGACGGCCCCATCGCGGCGGGGGAAGCGGCATTGGCGGCTGCCCGGTTTCCTGGAGCACGGTTGCTTTTGAGCCCCCGCTCAGACGCGCTGAAGGCCCACCTGGCAAATCTTCGGCCTACGGTGGACGAACTGCGCCAGGCCTATGTGCACCTGCGGAACGGCGGGCAGCTGTACACACTGCCCGGTACCCGGGAAAAGGCGCAGGCCATGGGGCTGATGCTGCGGGATATGGGGCTGATAGACTTAAACGGCCAGCAGGTGAACCTGCTTGCGCCCAGCCCCACCGAGCCGGTGCGCAGCGCGCTGTATCAATTGCTCAACGAGGAGGATGTGTGGCCCACTCAAAGTTTGAAAAGCTGACCCTGGAAGAAATTGTCGCCCGGATTAAGAAATCCAACCCGGGGGATAACTACGCCATTGTGGAAAAAGCGTATCACTTTGCCGAGCAGGCACACGCGGGGCAGACGCGCAAAAGCGGTGAGCCCTATTTCTCCCATCCGCAGTTTGTGGCCAGCATCCTGGCCGAAATCATGATTGACGCCCCCACCATCGCCGCGGGTTTGCTGCACGACACGGTGGAGGACAACGAAGACATCACCCTTGACATCATCGAAAAGGAGTTTGGCGCGGAAATCGCCTTGCTGGTGGATGGTGTTACCAAGTTAGGCAGGCTGAACTTCTCTGACCGCGAAGAGCAGCAGGCGGAGTCGCTGCGCAAAATGATTCTGGCCATGGGCCGGGATATCCGCGTGGTGCTGATTAAGCTTGCGGACCGCCTGCACAACATGCGCACGCTGGCTTTTCAGCCGGCCGAGCGGCAGGTGGCCATCGCCCAGGAAACGCTAGACATCTACGCGCCCATCGCCCACCGGCTGGGTGTGTACACCATCAAGCAGGAAATAGAGGATTTGGCGCTACGCTACATCGACCCGGAGGGCTACCGTCAGGTGGCCCATAAGGTGGGTGTCAAGCGCGTGGAGCGCGAACAGCAGATACAGACCATCATCGAAACGCTGACGGAAAAGCTGACGGAGATGGGCGTCAAGAACTTTGAAATCGCTGGGCGCCCCAAGCACCTGTACAGCATCTACCGTAAAATGGTTATACAGAACCGGCACTTTGAGCAGATATATGACCTGATTGCAGTACGCGTGCTGGTGCAGACCATTCCGGACTGCTATACCGTGCTGGGTGTGGTGCACACGCTGTGGAACCAGGTGCCCGGCCGGTTTAAGGACTTTATCTCCGTGCCGAAAAACAACATGTACCAGTCGCTGCACACCACGCTGATCGGAGGCCGCAGCATCCCCACTCCTTTTGAAGTGCAGGTGCGCACCTACGAGATGCACCGGGTGGCTGAGTACGGCATTGCCGCGCACTGGAACTACAAGGAAGGCATGTCTGGCAGCGGGCTGGACAAAAAGCTCTACTGGCTGCGTCAGATACTCGACTGGCAGTCCGAAACGCGCGACAGCAAGGAATTTATCGACGGTCTGCGCACGGATCTGTTCAGCGGCGAAGTATTCGTATTTACGCCAAAAGGCGATATTATCAACATGCAGCGCGGCGCGACCCCGCTTGACTTT
>CAYFSN010000075.1:0-9849 GCA_964345845.1 uncultured Christensenella sp. | reverse complement strand
ATTCCCATCAGCCCCAGGCTGGATGAGGAGATTGTGTCCTTCTTTGATGCCCTTGGGAATGCCACGCATACGGCACTGATGTTTGAGCTGATTGGTGAGGACATCCTCATTACTGGCGCTGGCCCCATCGGCATCATGGCCGCGGCCATTTGCCGCCATGCCGGCGCCCGGAACGTAGTCATTACCGATGTGAACGAGTATCGGCTGAACTTGGCCAAGAAGCTGGGTGCAGACTATGCGGTGGATGTATCCAAGGAGAACCTGGAAGAAGTCATGCAGTCCGCCAACATGGTGGAGGGCTTTGACGTTGGCTTGGAAATGTCCGGCGCCATCAGCGCGCTGCACCAGATGATAGGGCACATGCGCAACGGCGGAAAAATCGCCATGTTGGGGCTGTTCGGCCAAGAGACCAAACTGGACTTGAACAATGTCATACTTAAAGGCTTGACCATGCAGGGCATCTATGGCCGCCGCATGTACGAGACCTGGTACAAAATGGGCGCCATGGTCGAAAGCGGCTTGAACCTGAAAGAACTTGTCACCCACCGCTTCCACTACACTGACTTTGCGCCTGCCTTTGAAACAATGAAGTCCGGTCATTCGGGCAAAATTATTCTGGAATGGGGGAACAAGCAATGAGTAAGCCGCTATCCGTTTTCACAAAGCAATTAAGTGACATCCGTGCCGCCGGTACCATTAAGGATGAGCGCATCATCACCACCCCGCAGCGCGCGCGAATCGATACCACCCGCAGTGAAGGTGTGCTGAACATGTGCGCCAATAACTACCTGGGGCTATCAAACCACCCCAAGTTGATTGCTGCGGCAAAAAGCAGTTACGATGAATGGGGCTTTGGGCTCAGTAGCGTGCGGTTTATTTGCGGCACCCAGCAGATTCACAAGGATTTGGAGCAGCGCCTGGCGCGCTTTTTGGGCATGGATGATGTCATCCTCTACTCGTCCTGCTTTGACGCCAATGGCGGGCTGTTTGAAACACTGCTAACGGAGGAGGACGCGGTGATCTCTGATGAACTGAACCATGCCTCTATCATTGATGGCGTGCGCCTGTGCAAGGCCCAGCGCTATCGCTACAAGAACAGCAATATGGCGGAACTTGAGGAACACCTGATTGCGTCGAAAGATGCCCGCATCCGGCTGATTGTCACCGATGGTGTCTTCTCCATGGACGGCTACATCGCCAAACTGAAGGAAATCTGCGACCTGGCGGACAAATACGATGCCCTGGTCATGGTAGATGATAGCCATTCCACCGGGTTCATGGGAGAACACGGCAGAGGCACGCACGAGCATTGCGGCGTGATGGGCAGAGTGGACATCATCACCAGCACCTTTGGCAAGGCGCTGGGCGGCGCGTCCGGCGGCTTTACAGCGGCACGGCAACCGATTGTGGACTTGCTGCGCCAGCGGTCCCGGCCCTATCTGTTCAGCAATACGCTGGCGCCCGCCATCTGCGCGGCGACGCTCAGTACATTAGATTTGCTTGAGGAAAGCACGGCTCTTCGCGACAAAGTGCACGAAAACGCGGCTTACTTCCGTGAGAAACTGTCTGCCCATGGGTTTGATATGTTGCCTGGCGAGCATCCCATTGTGCCGGTGATGCTGTATGACGCGCACGTGGCAGGCGAGTTTGCCCAGCGCATGTTGGATAAGGGCGTCTATGTGGTCGCCTTCTCCTTCCCGGTGGTGCCGCGCGAAAAGGCGCGCATTCGCACACAAATCAGCGCTGGGCATAGCAAAGAAGATCTGGACTTTGCGGTGAAGTGTTTTGGCGAAGTAAAGCAGGAAATGAAACTATAACGAGGCAAAACGTATGAGCGAGCAGACCAACAACAAGCTACCCACACTTTTTTCGGGTATTCAGCCCTCCGGGCGTATTACGCTGGGCAACTATATCGGCGCCATGCGCAATTTCACCAAACTGCAGGAGGACTACAACTGCCTTTTCTGCGTGGTGGATTTGCACGCCTTAACGGTGCGTCAGGTGCCAGCGGCGCTGCGGCAGCAAACGCTGCAGCTGACTGCGCTGTATATCGCCAGCGGGCTGGACCCCGAAAGAAACATTATTTACTGCCAAAGCCATGTGCCGGCCCATGCTGAACTGGCATGGATACTCAACTGCTATACCTACATGGGCGAACTGAGCCGCATGACCCAGTTTAAGGACAAGTCCGCCCGTCATAAGGACAACATCAACGCGGGGTTGTTTACCTACCCCACGCTAATGGCGGCCTACATTCTGCGATACCAGGCCAACCTTGTACCGGTAGGGGCTGACCAGAAGCAGCACCTGGAAATCACACGGGACATCGCAGAGCGTTTTAACGGTGTGTATGGGGACGTGTTCACCATTCCGGAACCTTACATTCCCAAGGAAACGGCCAAGATATTCTCATTGAGTGAGCCGGAAAAGAAGATGTCCAAATCCGATGAGGACGAAAACAGCTTCATCGCATTGCTGGACAAGCCGGACGATATCCGCAGGAAACTGCGCCGCGCGGTGACGGACTCTGATGGCGTCATCCGCTATGACGCCGAACAGAAACCCGGTGTCAGCAACCTGCTGGCCATTCTGTCCAGCATGACCGGAGACAGTATCGAAAGCCTGGTCACCCGCCTGGATGGCCAGGGCTATGGCGTGCTGAAAAACGAATGCGCGGACGCGGTGGTGGAGGTGCTCAAACCCATTCAGGCAGAATACGAGCGCCTAATGGCGGATAAACAGTATTTGAGTGATGTTCTGCGCGCTAACGCTGAGCGGGCGAACAAATTGGCAGCCAGAACACTGCGTAAGGTCTACAAGAAAGTGGGGCTGTATCAACTGTGACGCAGGCCGCAGGTAAAACCCTAGAAATGGACTTTGCCTCGGGCGACCGGAAGGTAAAAAAACTGCGCATTGCGCTGCCTGAAGGCAAGCCTGATACCGCAGTGCTAATTGTTCACGGCATGGCGGAGCATTACGCCCGATATGATGAACTGGCCGCTTACCTGAGTAAGCATGGATATTTGGTGGCTGGCTTTGACTTAACCGGCCATGGCCCGGATACGCCAGAGCAGGCGCTGGGCATGTTTGAAAGCCCGGATGGCTGGCAGAAACTGGTGAAGGACATTAACACAGCCAGAACCGTCATAGCGCAGCGGTGGCCGGGCATCCATGTGGTCCTGCTGGGGCACAGCATGGGCAGTTTTCTGGCACGTGAGTATGCCATTCAGCATGGACAGGACCTAAAGGGGTTGGTGCTAAGCGGCAGCGGTTGGCAACCCGCGGGGCTGTGCCGGTTTGGGCTTGGCGTCAGCACATTGCAGTGCCTGTTTGGCGCATGCAACAAGCCGGCGAAATTGCTGCACAAGTTAAACTTTGGCAGCAACAACCGCCCCTTTCGGCCCACTGAAACGGACTATGACTGGTTGACCCGCGACAAGGACATCGTGCGTGCCTATGCGGCTGACCCATACTGCGGGTTTTCCATGAAGGTTGCGGGCTATCGCGATTTGTTCATTGGTTTGCTTCAACTGACGAAGCTGGACAGGTTGAAGGCAGTACCTGCTGACCTGCCCGCATTATTCCTCTCAGGCACGCATGACCCATTGGCTGGGAAGGATGGGCAGAACATACACACCCTTGCACAGCAATATCGCGAAGCGGGCGTAGAGGATGTCACGGTCAAATTGTACGAGCAGGCACGCCATGAGGTGTTCAACGAGATAAACAGGGAAGAAGTTTGGGCCGATTTGCTGGCCTGGTTGAGCAGATAGAGGAGGGAGACCATGAAATCGTACTATCCAGGTGACATAACCCAAGTGCACGGCATCCGGGTAGGACAGGCACAAAACGAGAAAGCGCGAACTGGCGTCACTGTGGTGCTGGCACCCAAAGAGGGCGCAGTGGGCGGAGTCTCTGTGCGCGGTGCTGCGCCGGGCACCCGCGAAACAGACCTGCTAAAGCCAGGCAACCTGGTGGATCACGCGCACGCCGTGGTGCTTAGCGGCGGCAGCGCCTTTGGGCTTGCCGCGGCGGATGGTGTGATGCGCTATCTGGCACAGCTTGGCGTAGGTTTGGATATGGGCGTAGCACGTGTTCCCATTGTGCCGGCTGCCGTGCTGTTTGACTTGGCGGAGGGGGAGGCCAACCTCTTCCCGGATGCCGCGATGGGCAGAACCGCCGCGACCAATGCCGCCAAAGGGATGGCACAAGGACGCTTTGGCGCCGGGTGCGGCGCTACTGTGGGCAAACTGGTGGCCTCAGGCATTCCTCAGGCCGGAGGTATTGGCTCTGCTTCACTTACACTGCCGGAAGGCGTGACCGTAGGCGCTGTGGTCGCCGTGAATGCCATGGGCGATGTGTATCACCCCAAGACGGGTGAGTGTTTGGCCTGTGCCCGCATGGCTGACGGCACGCCAGTTCAGGCCGAAGGGCTGCTGTACGGCAACGCGCCCGCACCGCAGCAAATACGGATACCGGCACCCGGCAGCAACACGACCATTGGCGTGGTAGCGGTTGACGGTAAGCTGACAAAAGCGGAAGCGAACCGTTTGGCCGATGTGGCGCACGATGGACTGGCGCGCACCATTCGCCCCGTACATACACAGATGGATGGCGACACCATGTTTGCCTTGGCGACAGAGCGCGTTGGCAGCGAAGTGAACTTTGTGAAGCTGTGCGCCGCCGCTGCCGAGGTCACCGCCCGTGCCATCGCCAACGCCATACTGTTCTCACAACCGTGATCATTGGCTTGGGCCTGGACCTGTGCGGGATTGACCGCATGCGTCAGCATGTTGAGAACGGACGCTTTTTGGAACGTTTTTTTACGACTGATGAGCGCGCCTACATATTATCTCGGGGTAAAACGGCTGCGGATTCACTGGCCGCCTGTTTTGCCGCCAAGGAAGCTATGGCAAAAGCATTGGGCTGCGGTCTTTCCGGTGTGTCGTTAAACGAAATTGAAGTACTGCATGATGACGCAGGGGCGCCCTATTACCGGTTGCTTGGCAGGGCCCTGGATGTAGCGAACGGCAAAGGCGTGCGCCACGCGCATCTGAGCATCAGCCATGAGGGCGATATAGCCGCCGCCGTTGCCCTGCTGGAAGGGGAATAGCATGCGCACCATTGTCACCCCTGAAGCCATGCGGCGCATGGATGCGGCCGCCATTGAGGCTGGAACGCCCGGCCTGACATTGATGGAGCGCGCCGCACAGGCGTTGGTTGACGAACTACATACTATGCTGGGCGGCCTGAAGGGCCGCCTGGTGGTTTGCTATTGCGGCAAAGGAAACAATGGCGGCGATGGCTATGCCGCCGCAAGGCTTATGGCAGACGCTGGCGGGCATGCTGTCATTCGGGAGATGGGCATGCCTTCAACGCCTGACGCCGTGGAGAATCGAGGCCGTGCAGTGAATGCGGGCGTCGCATTCAGTGAGCGCATGCCAGCAGCGGCGGATGCCGCCATCGACGCCTTGCTGGGCACTGGCATTTCCCGTGCGCCGGAGGGGGCGGCTGCAGCGCTCATCAACGAAATGATGGGACTTGGTGTGCCTATCCTCAGCGCCGACGTGCCCTCCGGCATGGACACGCGAACGGGGCAGCTATACCAGCCCCATGTGGTGAGCACGCGCACTGTCAGTTTTCAATTCGCCAAAGTCGGCCAACTGCTGACAACCCAACCGGAAGCCATGGGGGACTGGCGTGTAGTAGATATTGGTATTTCCGCGGGGAGTATCCCACACTTTGCGGCAATGGATGCAAGCGACCTGGCACAGGGGCTTCCCAAGCGCAGGCGAACGGCGCACAAAGGCAATCACGGACGTGTGTTGGCCTGCTGCGGTAGCCTTGGCATGGCTGGAGCCGCCGCCATGGCATCCATTGCTGCTTTGCGGGCGGGCGCAGGGTTGCTAACCATCACCTGCCACACTGCTCTGGTGCCCATTTTGCAGACCCTGGTTCCTGAGGCGCAATGTGCGACGCTTGAACCCGGTAAAACATATCAGAAACCGTATGATGTATTGCTGGCGGGATGCGGCTTGGGACAAAGCAAGGAAACCTGGGAACGCATCATGACGCTGTATCGCAGTGACGAACCAACAGTGTTGGACGCGGACGCGCTGAATATGCTGGCCAAATACCCTATGCAATTTAGCGATCAGACCGTCATCACGCCCCATGTGGGCGAGGCCGCGCGTTTGCTTGGCTGGTCATCGCAGGATGTAGTAATGGATATGCTGAGCGCAGCGGAGGCATTGCACGCTAAGTTTGGATGTACCACTGTGCTAAAGAGCCACACAACGGTCATTTATGATGGGCACAATATGGCGCTGAATGATGTAGGCTCGCCCGTACTAGCCAAGGGCGGCAGCGGGGATACGCTGGCAGGCATCATTGCGGGCCTGCTCGCACAGGGCATGTCACCCTTTGATGCGGCCCGGTATGGTTGCCTTTGGCTGGGCAAGGCTGCAAAGTTGGCTGAAGCTGAGTTGGGGCTTTACGCGCCGCTGGCCAGAGATATACAAAACTACATGGGACGAGCATCGCTGTCGTAGTTTAGGCACATACAAGCAAGACCCCGGGCATTGCCCGGGGTCTTGCGGTTTAACTATCGTTTATTGCAGTTTGAAATCTGCCCAAATTTGCTGGTAGACGCTCTCATACTCGCCCAAGTCCATGATGAATTCGGTGTCGCCGAGAATCTCCGCCGGAATGTTGATGGCCGCGCTATTGCGCAGTTCTTCCGGTATGAACTCCTTTGCAGTCGCGACGGGGGAGAGGTACAGCTGCCATTGCGCGACATGCGCGGCAACTTCACTGTCCAGCAAGTAGTTCATCAGCTTGTGCGCATTTCCGGGATGCGGGGCTTCCGCCGAGATCACCAGGGAGTCAATGCCAAAGCCCATGCCCTCTTCGGGATAGACCACTTTTAGATCGGGGTTATCCATCAAAGCGAGCTGTACAAAGGGCGTAAACATGTACGCCACGCTGACCTCGCCGCTCAGCAGGTCCTGATGCGGGGTGTCGTAGTTGAAGCTGCGCACATTGGGGCGCAGGGTCATCAGCTTTTCCTTTGCCTGCTCCAGTGCCGCGTCATCGGTGGTGTTGAAGGAATAGCCCAGGGTCTTTAGCGTGATGCCAATGATGTTGCGGGCATCGTCAATCAGCACCAGGCTGTCGCGCAGGCCTTCATCCCACAGGCTGTCATAGCCGGTGATTTCAACGTCTACATAATCAGGGTTATACACAATCAGCGGGGTGCCAGCAGTGTAGGGCACCGTGTAATCGTTGTTCTCGTCATAGTACTTGGACAGGAAAGCGGGGTCCAGGTTCTGGTAGTTGGGTAGCTGTTCCTTATCAAGCGGCAGCAGCAACCCATCCTTGCGAAGGATGTTGATGGCATAGTCACTCGCCAGAATCAGGTCATAACCGTTGCCGGGAGCCGCCATTTTCAGCAGCATTTCCTCGTTGCTGCTGAAGGTTGTATAGTTGGTCTTGATGCCGGTTTCCGCGGTGAAGTTGGCCAGGGTTTCCGCGTCAATATAGCCTTCCCAGGTGAAGATGTTCAGAACCGGTTCTTCTTCCGCCATGACGGCGGGTAGGGCGGCTACGGTCATCAGCACCGCCACCAACAAAGCAAGAAATCTTTTCATAACGCCTCCTAAGCATAGTTATACAATTAGTTTACCCGACGCGCAAAATATCAAACTCCGCCGCCCTGGCCAGGCGATTCATGACCGCGAGGCCAAGGCCGTCCGTTGGCAGGGTTTCACAGTAGATATGAACCGCGGCTTGGTTATCCAGCTCGCGCAGCAAGTAGTACAAGTTATGCGCTGCTTCAGCGGCGCTGCTGCCCAAACTGTGAACGGCTTGGTCTTTGTAAAGCGGTAAGTGTTCCTCCATCGCCAGGATGTAGGTATCCGCCCGTCCGCCGGCAGCCGCGCGAATAGCCATGGCAACGGCTTGCGCGCTGCCTTCAACCAGGGTCAGCTTTGCGCGGGGGGCATAATGTCTGTGCCGCATGCCAGGGGAAAGCGCTGGCTCTCCTTCCTTCAAGGGGCGAAGAATGCTCTGTGCCACATCACAGGCGCCCAACAGCAAGGCAATCTGTTCGGGCGTCACTGCACCCGGCCTAAGCACCACCGGGATGGCGCCCGTAAGGTCCACCACCGTGCTTTCTACGCCAATGACGGCGCTGCCGCCATCCAAAATTAGTGGTATGCGGCCTTGCATATCCTCCAGTACATGCTGCGCAGTTGTGGGGCTGGGGCGCCCAGACCGATTGGCGCTGGGGGCAGCGATGGGCAGATTGCACGCCTGTATAAGCCGCTGTGCGCCTCGGTGCGCGGGAACACGAATGCCCACACTATCCAGCCCAGCGGTCACGATATCGGGGACAATGCCCTTCTTATAAAGAATCATCGTAAGGGGGCCGGGCCAGAAAGCATCCGCCAGTGTTTGCGCGGCGGGTGTGAACAGACACAAATCACGGGCCTGCTCGGCTGATGCCACATGGACAATCATGGGGTTGTCCGCCGGGCGGCCTTTCGCCTCGTAAATGCGGCCAACTGCTTGCGCGTCCAGCGCATTTGCGCCAAGGCCATATACGGTCTCAGTGGGGAACGCCACCACCTGGCCCTTGGCAATAAGTGCTGCCGCAGTCTTCAAACTGTCCTCGTGAATGGGGAGTACTTGTGTGTCCATAACCTTCCCTTCAAAAAAGAAGCGGCGGATTGTCCGCCGCCGTCTATCAAGGCTACCCCAAAGTGCCGCTGTCCTCTATTTTTTCACCCGCTGTGTTAAGCAGGCCGGTGCCTGACAAAGAGTTTTTGCCTTCCCCAGTCGCGTTTCCGCGGGGGCACGGCAGCCGTTCCGTGAACGAGGCTCCGTTTAGGAAAATGTGGGTAAAAACAGAGGGCTGGCGTACACCTCAGGAATAACCTCTATGTCCAAATTATAAGACCGGGAGCGGAACTTGTCAACAAGCGGGCAGGACCCTCTGGCCATTTTAGGACTAAAAAAGAAAGCCCGCCGGATGCCGGCGGGCTGAGTTGTGGTGTTGGTTAGTAGGTTTCCTGCAGTTCGATGTTGCGGTAGCGCTTAAGCCCCGTACCGGCAGGAATGAGTTTACCGATGATGACATTCTCCTTCAGGCCGTCCAGCGGGTCTACCTTGCCCTTGATGGCGGCTTCAGTGAGCACGCGGGTGGTTTCCTGGAAGGAGGCCGCGGACAGGAAGCTTTCGGTAGCAAGGGATGCCTTGGTGATGCCCAGCAGCACGCGCTTGGCAACGGCAGGACGTCCGCCTGCCTTGATGGCGGCGTCGTTTGCCTGTTCAAAGCGGAAGATGTCCACCAGGGAACCGGGCAGCAGGTCAGTATCAGCCGCGTCTTCCACGCGTACCTTGCGCATCATCTGACGGACGATGACCTCGATGTGCTTGTCGGCAATGCTTACGCCCTGGCTGTGGTATACGCTCAGTACTTCGCGCAGCAGGTAGTCCTGCACGGCACGAATGCCCAGAATACGCAGCAGGTGGTGTGGGTTGATGGAGCCGTCAATCAGCTCATCGCCGGCGACCACATGGTCACCCTCCTCTACCTTCAGGCGCGCGCCATAGTGGATGAGGTAACTCTTCTTTTCGGTGGGATCGTCATCAGATGTGATGATAATCTCCCTGCGCTTTTTGGAGGTACCAAAGGACACCGTGCCGCTGATTTCGGCCAGCGTCGCCTCACGTTTGGGTTTGCGGGCTTCAAACAGCTCCTCAACACGGGGGAGACCCTGCGTGATGTCTTCCGCCGAGGCAACACCGCCTGTATGGAAGGTACGCATGGTTAACTGTGTACCTGGT
>CAYFSN010000074.1:0-9894 GCA_964345845.1 uncultured Christensenella sp. | reverse complement strand
TAGCCCAGGGAGAAGTACTGGCTGGCCAGATCTTCGGGCATTTCCACGATGATGTCGGGCTCCACGCCCACCTTATGCACCTTGGTGCCCTCTGGGGTGAAGTACTGGGAACTGGTGAACTGCAGCCCGGTCTTGCCGTCCGACAGCCCCATGACATACTGAATGATGCCTTTGCCGAAGGTTTGCACGCCGACGATGGTGGCGCGGCCATAGTCCTTCATGGCGGCGGACAGTATTTCTGTTGTAGAGGCGGAGTTTTCATTCACCAACAGCGTCAGCGGAATGTCATCCTTTCCGTCTGTGGTGTAGGTTTTCTCCCGCACGCCGGCTCGGTTTTCCGTGTAGAACAGCAGTTCCTTATCCATGAACAGGTCGGCCACCCGGACGCCGTCCGTCACCCAGCCGCCGCCGTTGTCGCGCAGGTCAATCAGCAGGGACTTCATGCCCTGTTCCTTTAGTTCCTGGTAGGCGGCGTGGAAGTCATCGTAGCTGCCGCCGGCGAACTCATACAGCGCGATGTAGCCCACGTTTCCTTCCAGCATCATGCTTTCCACGCGGTTGACGGTGATTTCCGCCTTGACGATGTCAAAGCCCAGCACCTCGCCCGAGCGCACGACCTCCACATGCACCTGCTCGCCCGGCACGCCCCGCATGAGGTTGACGGCGTCCTGCATGGTGGCGGTGGACACTTCCAGGTCTTCTACCTTGTAAAAGACGTCGCCGCGCCTGAGCCCCGCTTCTTCCGCCGGGGTGCCCTTGAACACGCGGATGATGGTGACGGCGCCGTTTTCGTAGCTGCCCAGCATCTGCACGCCAATGCCGGCGTACTTGCCTTCATCCTCTTCCCACAGGGTCGTCCAGGCCTCCTCCGGGTAGTAGAATGTGTAGGCGTCGCCAGTGCCGCTGAGCAGCCCCTGGATGGCGCCGTCCATCAGCTTTTGCTGGTCGGGCTCCTCGTAGTAAAAGTTGTCTACGTACCGCTTGACCTCATCCAGTTTTTCGTACTGCTTCAGCCGCTCGTACTCCTCGCGGGAAATGGTGACGGTGTCGCTCTGGATGGCGGGGGAAGCAAGGGCGACTGCTGTTACCAACAGCAGCACACCCAGCAGGGCAATGAGTCTTTTCATGCGATTTCCTTCCAATGTGTTCATGGGGTGCGCTGGCTGCCAGCCTGCAGGTTGCGCCGCAGCTCATACAGCAGCCGGAAAACGAAGGCATCATCAAACCGGCGCAGGTCCAGCCCGCTTAAGCGCTGCACCTTGTCCAGCCGGTATACCAGGGTGTTGCGGTGGATGTACAGCTGCCGCGCGGTGTCAGACAGATTCAGGTCCTTCATTAGGAACATGGTCACCGTTTCCAGCATTTCCTCGGTGAACAGCGGCGCCGTGCTTTCATTAAACAGCAGGCTGTGGTAGTGCCGGGCCCGGTCCGGGGGCACTTCGCTTAAAAAGCGGGGCATCAGCAGCTTTTGCCAGCTGAACACGCTGTCCTTGGGCAGGTACTTGGGGCCGATTTCCAGGGCGCGCTCTGCCTGGCGGCAGCTGTCGCGAAGCGTCTCGATGCTGTCGGCCGCGCTGCCAACGCCGCAGTACAGCGTCAGCCCGGCTTCCTCGGACAGGGTTTCCTGCAGGGCCAGGGCAAACTCCTCGGCCTCGCTGCTGTCCGGGTCTTCGCCCAGGCCCTTGACCAGCGCGGTGAGGCGGTTGGAGTACTCCAGCACATAGTCGCCATCTTCCAGCGGAACCAGGTCTTTGAGCAACCGGTAAGAACTGCCCGCGCGGGCGCCAGGCAGGCTGAGTAGCAGTACACAGCGCCGCACGGCAGGCTCAATGCGGTACAGCTGGCACAAGGCGGCCGCTTCCTGGGCGGGCACTTCTTCGGTCAGCAGGCGCAGCAGGGTGCTGTAGACGTCATCGGCGGGGGGCTGAAGCATTATCTGTGCGCGCACAGCGCTGGCCGCCAGCCGCAGCAGGTCCGCCGCCGCGGGGCTCTCCTTGGTGGCCACCACATAGCCTTCGCCCTGCATGACCCGTGCGAACAGGTAGCCGTTTAGCGGGCGAGGCTCGCCCTCTGGCAGGTCATCGGGCAGGTAGAAGGCCTGAATGCCAGCGGGCACCAGGCTTTGTCCGGACGCGTCCAGCAAACGTACCTCGTTGGACAGGTTCAGCAATAGATCTTCTAACTGGCCGCGCAGCGCGGTGTCCATGGGCGCCTCCCTTCCTGTGTGAAAACAATACACTACTCGGCGATTATATCACGCTGACGGCGCGCCGAACAAGGCAAGGCTGAAACTGCAGATGAAGGCAAGGGAACCGATGGTGAGCGCCAAGCGGCAATTTGCATATTGCCCTCTTTTGACGCGCGTGCTATTATATAGGATAGTGCTTTCTGCCCTTGAAAAGAGGGGAAAGAAAGCCGATTTGCACTAAGCAGGAGGTTTCCATGGAGTTTACCACCGAAAAGATCTCGGGCAATCAAGTTAAGATTACCTTTCAGGTGCCCGCCGAGCGTTTTGACGAGGCCATGCAAAAGGCGTATCTGAAAAACCGCGGCCGCATCAACGTGCCCGGCTTCCGCAAGGGCAAGGCGCCCCGCCGGTTGATTGAGAACATGTACGGCGAAGGGGTCTTCTACGACGATGCCTTTGACGAAATCTTTCCGGAAGCATACAAGCAGGCGGTGGAGCAGGGCGACCTGCGCCCCGTTGACCAGCCCAGCCTGGACATCGAGCAGATTGGCTCCGGCCAGGAGCTGAAGTTCTCCGTCGAGGTGTATGTGCACCCCGATGTCACCCTGGGCGACTACAAAAAGTTGACCGGCACCCGGCACCTGCATCCCATCACGGATGAGGAAATCGAGCACCGCATCAGCCACGATGTGGACCGCGTCACCACCGAAGAAGAGGTGACCGACCGCGCGACCCAGGACGGCGATACCGTAACGCTTGATTACGCGGGTTCGGTGGACGGCGTTCCCTTTGAAGGCGGCACCGCCGAGGCGCAGAAGCTGACGCTGGGCAGCGGGCAGTTCATCCCCGGCTTTGAAGAGCAGGTGGTGGGCATGGAAATCGGCCAGGAGAAAGACCTCCCTGTTACCTTCCCCACCGAATACCACGCGGAAGAATTGGCTGGCAAAGAAGCGGTGTTCCATGTGAAGGTGCACGGGATTTCCGCCAAGATGAAGCCGGAACTGGACGATGAGTTCGCCAAAGACGTCAGCAGCTTTGAGACCTTTGCCGCCTACCGCGAGGACATCGTGCGTCAGTTGACCGAAGCGCGCGACAAGAACGCCGAAGTGCAGTTGGAAAACGAGCTGATTCAGCAGGCGGTCGACCAGGCGGACTGCGACATTCCCCAGGCGATGATTGAAGACGAAATCAGCCATCAGCTGCGCAACACCCAGATGCGCATGGCCATGCAGGGGCTGAAGTACGAGGATTATCTGAAGTACACGGGCATGACTGAAGACCAGGTGCGCGACATGTTCCGCACGGACGCGCAAAACACCGTCAAGTCCCAGCTGGTCATTGACGCCATTGTCAAGCAGGAGGGCTTTGAGCCCACCGAAGAACAGGTGGAGCAGGAAATCGCCCGCCATGCCAAGGACATGGGCCGCGAATTGGAGGACTACAAAAAGTCCCTCAACGAGCGCCAGCAGGAATACTACAAGGAACTGGCCCAGAGCCGCATGGCCATTGACATGATGAAGGAAAATGCCGCCATTTCCCTGCATGAAGGCCCGGCGGAAGAAGACATCAACCTGAATGCCGTGGTGGACCAGGTCAGCGACGCCCTGGAAGAACAGGAAGAGAAACCCAAGAAGAAACGGGCCACCAAGGCCAAGACCAAAGCCGAAGACAAGGCTGAGGACAAAGCCGAAGAAAAGGCCGAGCCCAAGGCGAAGAAGGCCGCCAAGGCCAAGAAAGAACCCAAAGAGGATAAGGAAGAAAAGGAATGAGACCGGAAAACAACTACTTGATTCCCTACGTTGTGGAGCGCACCGGACAGGGCGAACGCAGCTTTGATATTTACTCCCGCCTGCTGAAAGACCGCATTGTCTTTCTGTCCGGCCCCATTGACGACGGCATGGCCAACACCATTGTGGCGCAGCTGCTGTTTCTGGAAATGGACAACCCGTCGGCGGATATTTCCCTGTACATCAACAGCCCCGGCGGTTCTGTGACCGCGGGCATGGCGATTTACGATACCATGCAGTACATCAAGTCCCCCGTGCGCACGGTGTGCGTGGGCATGGCGGCGTCCATGGGCGCCTTCCTGCTGATGGCGGGCGAAAAGGGCAAACGCATGGCGCTGCCCAACAGCGAAGTGATGATTCACCAGCCCTCCGGCGGGGCCCAGGGCCAGGCCACGGATGTGACCATCCGCGCGGAATGGCTGCTGCGCACCAAGAAGAAGATGAACCGCATGATGTCCGAAATGACCGGACAGCCCGAAGAGCGCGTGGCGCACGATGCCGAGCGCGACTACTTCATGGACGCCAAGGAAGCGTTGGCCTACGGGGTCATCGACGAAATCTTCGAGCCCCGTGCCGCCGGCGAGGACAACAATGCCAAAGACGCCTGACGACAACAGAAAACTGCACGCCTGCAGCTTTTGCGGCAAACCCCAGGAGGAAGTGGAGCGCCTCATTGCAGGGCCTGGTGCCTACATCTGCAATGAGTGCGTGAAGCTTTGCTCCGAAATACTGGACGACCTACCCGAGCAGCCCTACCGCGCGAAGACCAGCAAGCTGTTAAAGCCCACGGAAATCAAGCGGACGCTGGATGACTATGTCATCGGGCAGGAGCGCGCCAAGCGCGTGCTGAGCGTGGCGGTATACAACCACGACAAGCGCATCCGTTCAAACGCCCGCAGCAAGGTGGATGTGGAACTGCAAAAGTCCAACATCCTGCTGGCGGGGCCCACGGGCACAGGCAAAACCTACCTGGCCCAGTCGCTGGCGCGTATATTGAACGTGCCCTTCGCCATCGCGGACGCCACCAGCCTGACCGAGGCCGGCTATGTGGGCGAAGACGTGGAGAACATCCTGCTGCGGCTCATTCAGGCCGCGGACGGCGACATCAAAGCCGCCGAACAGGGTATCATCTATATTGATGAGGTGGACAAAATCGCCCGCAAAAGCGAGAATGTGTCCATTACACGTGATGTATCCGGCGAAGGTGTGCAGCAAGCGCTGCTGAAGATACTGGAAGGAACCAGCGCCAACGTACCGCCTCAGGGCGGCCGCAAGCACCCTCAGCAGGAGACCCTGCGCATTGACACCACCAACATTTTGTTCATCGTGGGCGGTGCATTTGACGGGTTGGAGGGCATCATTGCCTCGCGCATGGGCAGCCGCACACTGGGCTTCGGCGCCGAGCTGGAAGAAAAGGGCCCGGAGCAGACCAGCAAGCTGCTTGCGCACATGCAGCCGGAAGATCTGGTGAAGTATGGCCTGATACCGGAATTGGTTGGCCGTCTGCCGGTGATGCTGACGCTAGACCCGCTTGATGAAGAGGCGCTGGTGCGCATCCTGACCGAACCCAAGAACGCGCTGGTGAAGCAGTATCAAAAGCTGTTTGACCTGGACAACGTGGAACTGGAGTTCACCAAGGAAGCCTTAAAGGTGATTGCCCGCCGCGCCATGGAGCGCAAAACAGGCGCCCGCGGCCTGCGTGCCATCATTGAAACCAGCCTGCTTGACATCATGTTTGAACTGCCCGGCATGAAGGATGCCAAACGCTGCGTCGTCACCCCCGGGGTGATTTTGCGGGGCGAGAAGCCGCTGCTGCAGCGTGAGACAGAAACCGCTTCCAAGGCCAAGAAAACCGTGCCGGCCAGGGAGCGCCTGGCAGGAGACGCCAGCTGACCCGTAGGCAAAACGAAAACACACCGCCTCTTCTCGCCAAAGTACTTGAGAAGAGGCGTTTTACACAGGAGGAACCATGGCAACACCCAGAAAAAAAGCGGGCACGATGACGCTGCCCTTAATGCCCTTGCGGGGCATGATACTGTTCCCGCACACCACCATCGACTTTGATGTGGGCCGCGCGCCCAGCATTCAGGCGGTGCACCAGGCGATGCTCAAGCAGCAGCGCATCTTTGTGGTAACCCAGCGCAACATTGATGAGGAGAACCCGGCGCTGAAGGACCTGTATGAAGCGGGCACCATCGCCCGCATCAAGCAGGTGCTGCATATTTCGGGCAACATGCTTAGGGTGCTGGTGGAAGGCGAGCAGCGGGCGAAACTGAAAAAGCTGACGCTGGAGGAAGATGCCTGGACGGCGACTGTACAGCCGCTGAAGGCTACGCAGCCAGACGAGGTGGACGCCACCCTGGCCGCCACCGTGCGGGTGGTGCACGAAACCTTTCAGGAGTACGCGGAGGCCAGCCATCGGTTTACACCGGACGTGCTGCGCACCATCCGCGGCATTGACGACCCGGAGGAACTGTGCAACGTCATCGCGTCCAACGCCCTGACGCGCATGGAAGATAAGCAGCACCTGCTGGCCATTGTGGACCCGGCTGAGCGGCTGGAGGCCCTGAGCGCCGCGCTGATTAAGGAAACCCGCTTCGCGGGCCTGGAGCGCATGGTGCAGATGCGCATCCGCATGCAGGTGGACCGTAACCAGAAGGAATACTATCTGCGCGAGCAGATGAAGGTCATTCAGGAAGAACTGGGCGAGGAAGAGGACGACGACATCGAAAACTTCCGCAAGCGCCTGGAAAAGACCCCTTTGAACGACGAAGCGCGCGAAAAAGCGGAAAAGGAGATTGAACGCCTAAGCCGCATGACCCCTGGCACGCCGGAGAGCACCGTCAGCGAAACCTACATCGACTGGCTGCTGGACCTGCCCTGGGGCAAGTACACCAAGGACCGCATCACACTCAGCCGCGCCCGGCGCATCCTGGATCAGGACCACTACGGCATGCAGCCGGTGAAGGACCGCATCATCGACTTTTTGGCGGTGCTGGGCCTGCGCATGCAAAAGGACAAGGACGCCGCCATGCGCGGCCCGGTGCTGTGCTTTGTGGGGCCTCCGGGTGTTGGCAAAACGTCCATCGTGCGCGCTGTGGCGCGGGCCATGGGCCGTGAGTTTGTGCAGATTTCCCTTGGCGGTGTGCGCGATGAAGCCGAGATATTTGGGCACAGGCGCACCTACATCGGCGCCCTGCCGGGGCACATCATCACCGGCATGAAGCGCGCGGGCTCTATGAACCCGGTATTCCTGTTTGACGAAATTGACAAACTGGGCGCGGACCGCCGCGGCGACCCCGCCAGCGCCATGCTGGAGGTGCTGGACGCGGAACAGAATGCCCACTTCCGTGACCACTACCTGGATGTGCCGTTTGACTTAAGCCGCGTCATGTTTGTAACCACGGCCAACACACGGGATACCATCCCGGCGCCGCTGCTGGACCGCATGGAAATCATCGAAGTGCCCAGCTATACAGAAGAGGAAAAACTGCAAATCGCCAAGCGGCACCTGATGAAAAAGCAGTTGCTGGACAATGGCCTGAACCCCAAGGACGTGCGGGTGACCGACGGCGCGCTGAAGTTTATCATTGAAGGATACACACGCGAGGCGGGCGTGCGCACCCTGTCGCGCACGCTGAACAAACTGGCCCGCAAGGCGGCGGTTACCATGCTGGATACCGGCGTTGAGCAGGTGCGCATTGACCAGAACACCGCGCAGGAATACCTGGGCGCTGAGAAGTATTTGCGGGACAAGCCCTCCAAGGACCCGCTGGTGGGCATCGTCAACGGCCTTGCCTACACCCAGGTGGGCGGCGAGATGCTGCAGGTGGAGTGCGTAGTCATGCCCGGCACCGGCAAACTCAGCCTGACCGGCAGCCTGGGGGACGTGATGAAAGAAAGCGCCCAGGCAGCGCTGGCCTGGCTGCGTGCCCACAGCGATACCTTCAACCTGCCTGATAAGTTCCACACCACCCACGACATTCACATCCACGTGCCCGAAGGCGCCGTGCCAAAGGATGGCCCCTCCGCGGGCGTCACCATGGCCACAGCACTACTCAGCGCCTTCACCGGCCGCAAGGTACGCCAGGATGTGGCCATGACGGGGGAGATTACCCTGGCAGGGCGCGTGCTGCCCATTGGCGGCGTAAAGGAAAAGATGCTGGCCGCCTACCGCGCGGGCATCGCGACCCTGATATTCCCCAAGGAAAACCAGCGCGATGTGGCGGAGATACAGGAACACATTCGCGCCAAGTTCCGGGTGGAATACGTGGAGAACATCAGCCAGGTGGCAAAACTGGCGCTGATGGAGGAGTAAATGGACATTAACACCGCACGCTTTGTAACCAGCATGGCGGAGTACGGCAGTTTTCCCGGCAAGGGGCTGAAGCAAATCGCCGTGGTGGGCAAGAGCAATGTCGGCAAATCCAGCCTCATCAACAGTCTGTGCAGGCACAAGGGCCTGGCAAAAACTTCCGGCACGCCCGGCAAAACCAGGCTGATTAATGTGTTTTTGCTGAACAATGACTTTCATCTGGTGGACTTGCCCGGCTATGGCTTTGCCAAGGTGAGCAAAAAGGAAAAGGACAGCTGGGGCAAGCGCATGGGCGACTACTTTGACCAGGCGGGGGAGCTGTGCACGGTGCTGCAGTTGGTGGACATCCGCCACGAGCCCACGGCCGATGACCTGACCATGGTGGAGTTTTTGCGTGCCCACGGGCTGCCGTTCATCACCATCGCCACCAAGGCGGACAAACTGTCCAAGGCCGCGCGGCACCGGCACATTCTGCCCATCAGCTTCAAACTGCAGGTGCAGCCGCCGGACATCATCCAGTATTCATCGGAAACGGGCGAAGGCAGAAACGCCGTGCTGCAGGCCATGGAAGACGCGCTGAGATAATGGCGGCCAAAGACAGGGAAGGCATGTCCATCGCCATCAAGCCGCGGGGCGATAACCGCTATGCCGTTCTTCTGGATGAACAGGGGATTGGCTTTGTGGATGTACACACCAATCCCTACCACAGCCGCAACCGCTACCTAACAGTACAGCTGACACACTATCCGCTGAACGAAAGCAAGCGGTTGTTTAGCCTACTGCAGGGCGCCCTTTCAGCACCCCTGCAGGTGATGGTGGACTCGGGCAACCAGCCGTTGGTTGCCTTTTTGATGCGCGGCGGCTTTGTCAGGCTGCGGCGGTGCTTTGAGGTGTGCGCCAAGGCGGAGCGACTGGTAAGCGGTAACCCTTCAGAAGTTGCTTTAGTGCGGGCACGCGCGCCTGAACGTGATTATGCGGCGTGTTGCCAGCTGATGTACCAGGCATACGTGCACAGCCATCTGCCCATCAACCCCTGGACAGCGGACGAGACAGCTTTTTATAGCCTGTTGCCCAAGGAAGTGCTGTACACAAAAAGCGGCGATGCCATAGAGAACCTGGCGTTCGTGGAAGAAAACGAGATTGCGTACGTATGCAGCACCAACCAAGCCGCGTTCCCGGCCTTCGCCCGGGCGTTGATGGAGGGGCTGTTTCGCAGGCATGAGGTCATCTATTTTGAGGCGGATGATGTGGATGGGACGGCCATGCAGCTGAAGGGATTGTTCACGCTGCCCGATGCGGGCAGCCATGATACCTATGTGTTTTTCCCGCCGGACACGCATACCACCTAAGCGTTCACCAAAACCCGGTGGATTTGCACGTGAGGGCTTGCCCCGCTTTACATCTCATGGTAAAATAGATCGGATAACGCACGCGGGCGGACTGGTTGCTTGTGCCGAAAGGCGGTCAGCCGGGATGAAACCCGCGGAGGAATAACAAGAAGGAGGACTTATCACATGGCAGTTATCTCAATGAAACATCTCCTGGAGGCAGGCGTACACTTCGGACATCAGACCCGGCGCTGGAACCCCAAAATGGCGCCCTAC
>CAYFSN010000073.1:0-10013 GCA_964345845.1 uncultured Christensenella sp. | reverse complement strand
CACGATATTACATGGCGGGTAAAAACAAGAATAACGAACCAACACACGAAGGAGGAGCAACATGGGCATTATTTCTTGGATTATCTTTGGTGCACTGGCTGGATTGCCAGCAAAATTACAGGTCATGATGCGTCCATGGGCGGCATTGGCAACATCATTGTTGGCATCATAGGTGCTGTGCTGGGCGGATTTGTGATGAGCTTAATTGGCAAGACCGGCGTAGACGGCTTCAACCTGGGATCTTTCCTGGTTGCAGTGGGCGGCTCGGTGCTGCTGCTGGCCATTTTCAAGGGCTTCAGAAAGTAAGAAGCATACGTACAAAACACGGGTCGTTCTGGGAACGGCCCGTGTTTTGTGTATTCAGGAAGGGTGTTTCCGGGCTTCAAATAGAAGCCTTGGTTATTCTTCTACAATCTCGATGCAGCTGACCGGGCAGCTGTCCACCGCGTCCTGCACGGTGTCGGTTATCTGCTCTGGCTGCTGGTATACTTCAGCGATGCCTTCATCGGTCATACGAAAAACCTCTGGGCAAATGCTTTCGCACATGCCGCAGCCAATGCACTGATCCTGATGGATGATGACTTTCATAGCGATTCCCTCCTTGTCATTCGCGGCGCCTGCCGCTGACTCCATTTTATGCTACACCAACCAAATTATCTTGATGCAAGTCAATATTATTTGCGCCCAAAGGGCCTGTTAGTCGCCGCCTTCAAACAGCATGCGCAGCGCTTCGCGGTCCTTTATGCGAATCACCTTGTGCCCCTGTGTTTCCAGCAGCCCTTCAGACTGCAGTTCCTTCAGCTTTCGGCTGATGGTCTCCGGGCGCAGGTTGATGGAGGCGGATATGTTGTCGCGGGCCAGGCGGATGGTATCGCTGTTGATTTCCTGCGCGCGGTGCGCCAAAAAGCCCGCCAGGCGCGCCTTGGCGTCGTTTCGGGAGAGGATTTCCTGCAGCCGGCTGACGCGGCTGTATTTCAGCCCCAATGCTTCCAGCATCTTGATGCCCACGGCGGGTTGTTTGTAGATGAGGTTTTCGATGTCGCCGCGCAGTATTTCGCAGTAGCTGGTGGGCTCCAGTGCGATGGCGTTTACCTCGTGGGACAGCCCGGAAAACAGCCGCTGTTCGCCGTAGATGTCGCCGGCGCCAATGATGTCAAGTACGAACTCGCGCCCGTCCAGCGAATAGTGGCACAGCTTCACCCTGCCGCGGTGCAGCACCAGGATTTGCTCCGCCGGGTCACCCTCGGCAAATATCATCTGCCCGGCTGGCAGGTGGTGGTGCCGGGCATTGGCGACCAGGTCCCGCTGTTCCTGGGGGGAAAGCGGCTGGAAGATGCTGATGCGGGAGGTGCACAGCCCCATGCACTGTCCGCCGGGATGAAGACTGCATTGATGTTCGGCCATGGGTATCTCCTTTGAATTGCTTGGCGCAATTATACGTGGCGGGCCGCTCCTTGTACAGATGAACTGGTTTGCTTTCACAAGGACGTAGTGTATAATTGCCTTGCTATATCACACAAAACAGTGCCATACGCTGGCGGAAGGGGGAGGGGGATGGGTCAGAGGGCTGCGCAACACCGGGGACGGGCGCTGTGGCTGCTGATGCTGGTAGCCCTTGCTGGCACCATCAACACCGGCGGGGTCATCAGCTATGGGCACACCATCTCGCATATGACCGGCAACCTGACCAAGATGGGCATCACAGCGGCGGACGCTGGTAAGGACGCCCTGCTGTTGGGCATGCTGTTGGTCAGTTTCATCCTGGGTTCCACCCTGTCCGGCCTGGCGTTTCCTCAGCACACTGCCCGCCAGTGGAAGCGCTGCGGCGCCGTGCTGATTGGCTGCGGTGTGCTGTTACTAGTGTCCGAGCTGCTGCCGGTGGGGGTTGGGGTGCACGTGTGCGCGCTGTCTTTCACCATGGGGGCGCAGAACGGGCTGGCAGTGCGCTACCGGGGCATACTCGCCCGCACCACCCATGTCACCGGCCATCTGACGGACTGCGGCGCAGCGCTTGGACGCCTGATACTCAACCGCGGCAACAGGCTGGCGGAACTGCGCCTGTTCCTGTTTCACCTCAGCTTTGTCCTGTCGTTCTTCATGGGGGTGTTGCTGGCGGCATGGGTGAACCCGTGGCTGAAGCACACGGTGGGCATAGACGTGATTGACCTTGCGGCGCTCATGTACCTGGCCGCAGGCGCCGCCACCTGGCTGATGGGGCAGCGGGAGTTGGTTGCCTCCTGGGCCGTCACCGAGAAAACTTAATCATTGGTTTTGCTTGCCTTCTGCTCCGCCTGATAGCGTTGAAAGGTTTGGCTTCGAACAACGCCCCGCAGCACATGCCCCGCGCTGCGGGCGATTTCTTTTGCGCTTAAAGCGCCGCTTTTCAGCGCGCGGCGGATGGAGCGCCGGTCTGACGATATGCCCGGCATCATCACGTTGACACCCGCCTGCATACTCTTTGCCGCGTTTAACATGTTTGATTCCGTCACCCAGTCGGTCATCACCAAGCCGTCAAAGCCCCACTCGTTGCGCAGTACCTTGGTGCACAGGTCGTGGCTTTCGGCGGCGTACACGCCATTGACGCGGTTGTAACTGGTCATCACCGCCTGCGCGCGACCCTCGCGCACGGCAATCTCAAAGCCGCGTAGGTAGATTTCCCTCAGCGCACGCTCGGATACCTGGGCGGATACATGCATGCGGTTGTCTTCCTGGTTGTTGCAGCAGAAGTGTTTGAGCGTAACAAAGAAACCTTCCTTTTGCTGAACGCCCCGGGTGAGCGCCGCGGCCAGCTTGCCCGACAGCAGCGGGTCTTCCGAAAAATACTCATAGTTTCTGCCGCACAGCGGGTTGCGGTGGATGTTCATACCGGGCGCCAACCAGTATACAGCGCCAAAGGCCTCCATTTCCGCTTGCACGGCTTGGCCAATTTCTTCCAGCAGCGCTTGATTCCACGTCTGCGCCAGCGCCATGCCCACGGGAAAGGCGGTGGTGTACTGGTACAGCAGGGTGCCGCGCTTTTTATTGCCAAATATCAGCTTACGGGCCAACCAGGGCAGCACCTCTAAGAACGCAAATACCGGGTTAACCATGCGCAGTTTGCGGCCGTGGGTGACCGATACATCAAACAACCGTAATCCGGCCGGACCGTCGCAAAAGGAGATGGCAGGAATGCCGCGACGCTCAAACTTGTCGCAGGAATAGCCGGCTGCGCCAGGCACCATCAGGAACTTCTTTTTCGGCAACGCCAGATCCAGCCCGGAGCCTACGCAGAGTTCCGCTTGCTCCTGCACGCTCAGCCCCGCCAGTAGTTTCTCCGCCTGTTTGTCCTTAGGAACTGCAGGCTCTTCATAGGCATGTATGGTGGTTTGAACAGCATCGGGGTTGATTGTGAGTGTGGGCAACGTGCCCAGGGGGTCGTCATCCCGGTTGCTTTCCAACTCCTCAATGGGCGTTTCCGGCACACACACACGCTGATGGCGGAACAGGATGATACGGCTATCCAATGTCAGCGCACCGATGGCGCGGGACGCGTCCGGTGTGCCGCCAACAAACACCACATAGTTGCCTGGCTCCAGCACAAACTGGGCCTGGGTTTCGTCGAAACTGCCCAGTTCCTCAAGGCGGAAGGTTATGCGCATGTCCTGGGTTTCACCGGGCTGAAGAATATCGGTCTTCGCAAAGCCCACAAGCCTGCGGGTTTCCTTGTGCATGCCCTGCGGGGGACAGGAGACATACACCTGCACCACCTCCTGGCCGGCGCAATCTCCGGTGTTGGTTACATGCGCGTGCACCGTTGCTTTGTCGGCGTCCAGGTGAAGTGTCGCTGTGGTGTGAAAATGGGTGTAACTCAGCCCGAAGCCAAAGCTGTATCGGGGCTTTACGCCAAAGGTGTCATAGTAGCGGTAGCCCACATAGATACCCTCTTTATAGTGCGCCTGGCGCATATCACCGCCCGGCAGGCGGCCAAAGCCCTGCCCATAGGGAATGTCTTCGTATGTCTTCGGCCAGGTAAACGCCAGTTTGCCGGAGGGGCACACCCGGCCGCTAAGCACATCCGCCAGGGCATGACCGCCTTCGCTGCCCTGCTGACAAAAGAACACAATGGCATTGATGGGCAGCCCGTCCAGGGGGCTTAGGTCCACCATGCCGCCCGCGTTGATGACCACAATGGTTTTCACATAGGTATCGGCGCACAGGCGGATGTTGGCGATTTCCGTTTCAGTCAGCAGAAAGTCGCCGGGCGCCAGCACGCGGTCGGCGTATTCGCCGGCTTGCCGGGCGAGCACGTACAAGCAGGTATCCGTATCCCGTGCCAGGTCGGCTTGTTCAAGCGGGCGGCCAGCGGGCGGGGAAAAGGGGTTCGCTTGCAGGTACGGCAATGTCCACATGCGGATGAGGCCAGCGCGTCTTCGCATACGCTGCACATAAGCCTGCTGACTTTGCGCGACCTGTGCGTCATATTCGTCCAGCCAGCGGGTGTTGCTGACAGAGAACCCAGCCGCCACAAGGCCCTCCATGATGTTTACAACGCGGCGCGCGTTGACCTCGCCGCTGCCTGTGCCGCCCTTCACGGTGTGACGAGCTCCTTCACCGTACAACGCGATGGGGCCGGGTTTCAGCGGCAGCACGCCGTCGTTTTTCAGCAGCACAATGCTCTGCGCGGCGGCACGACGGGAGAGCACCGCGTGGCGGGTTTCCATCGCCGTCACGGCGGGGTCAGTTCTGGCATTTGTACGGATCATAGGCTTTCCTCTCTAGGCGCTACACCACAATGCGCACGGTGCTGCCACCCAGTTTTTCCTTGGTCACCAGCATCTGCCGGTCAATCTTCTCTTTCAGCTCCGCCACGTGGGAGATGATGCCCACCAGCCGGTTGCCTTCGGCCAGGCTGTTCAGCGCACGCATGGCCTGCTGGAGGGCCTCCGCGTCCAGCGCGCCAAAGCCCTCGTCCACAAACAGGGTATCCAGGCGGATGCCGCCTGCGGAGGACTGCACCTCATCGGACAGGCCCAATGCCAGGCACAGCGATGCCATGAAGGACTCACCGCCAGACAGTGTCTTCACACTGCGGGTGGAGCCGTTGTAGTGGTCGATGATGTCAAGTTCCAGACCGCTCTGGCTGCGCAAGTCCGCCGCGTCCTCACGCCTGACCAATGCGTACTGGCCGCCCGACATCACATGAAACCGTGTGTTGGCGCGGGCGATGATGCGGTCGAAGTAGGCCATTTGGACATAGGTTTCCAGCATGATTTTTTCCTTGCCGGGCACGGTGCCGTTGGCCGTTGCGCTAAGCGCTTTCACCCAGGTGAGCCGTGCTTCCGTTCGGGACAGCTGCTGTGCTTGCCGGTTGATGCCGGCCAAGGCAGCTTGATTGGCTTGCAGCCTGGCATCGGCAGCGGACTTGCGGGCGTTTGCGGTGTCTTTCTGGTCGAGCAGTGCAACCAGTGCGCTTTGCTCCGCTTGTGCGTCAATGACAGGTGCGTTTTGCAGCCACGTTTTCAGCGAGTCGATTTGGCCCTTCAGGCTGTTCACCGAAGCCTCGCCTGCTTCACTGGCGCTGAGGGCAACTTCCACCTGTTGGTCGATTGCCCGGGCGCGGGTGGTCAGGTCTTCAAGCGCTGCTTGTGCCGCCTGCTCTGTTGGATACTGCAAATCGCTGGCTATTTCCCGGATGCTGTCGGCGCGCTCCTTGACCTCGGCCTGCAGGGCGGAGCGTGTTTGTTGCCGCTCGGCGGCCTGTTGCCGCAGCTCTTGCAGGTTTTGCCCCAGTTGCGGCACCAATTCGGCCAAGTGCGCACGTTGTTTGACTCGCTCGTCTTCCGCCTGCAGCGCATGACGCAATTGTTGTATGCGCTCGGATGAATTGTCTTGGTGCGTTTCCACCAGCCTCGGCATTTCTTCGATAGGAAACGCGCCCAGCAGGGGCGCCGCCATCTGGGTGATGCTCTGGCGCATGGAGGACACCTCGCCGTTCAGGCCTGCTGCTTGCGCGTTGGCCTGCTGTTCGGTGATGGTTTGTTGTTCGCTGTCTTCCCGTGCCTCAATCAGCTGTGCTTCCGAAGGGGCGCCGGCGTTTACTTGCGCGGGGGCCGGATGCTCCTTCGCGCCGCAAACAGGGCAGGGCACGCCATCCTCAAGGGAAGCGGCGAGGACACCGGCCTGTTCATCCATGAAGGCGCGGTTGTAGGCGGCGTACTTCTCCCGGGCTTTCCTGGCTTGATTTGCCGCCTGGGTGTAAGCGCTTTGTGCCTTTGTAAGCCGCTGTGTGAGTTTATCGAAGGCCTTCAATTCCTCAGCAAGGGACTTTAGTTTTTGCTGGGTATCCTGTTCCTTCTCCAACTGGCCATTGAGGCGTTCGCGTTGCTGTCCCGCGTCCTGCAGGGCGTTGAAGGCAGCGCGTTGGTTGTCAAGCTCCAATTGGTCCGCGCTGAGTTGCGCCTGATCCAACACAGCGTCCTTGTCCGCTTGCTCCAATGCCCTGCTTTTCTGTTCCAGTTCCTTGGTTTTCTGTGCCAGTTGGGCATAACGGGGCATGGTGCCGCGAAGCGCCGCGGCATCGGCCAGCAGTTGGTCTCGCTCCGGCTGGCGCGCTCGTGCGGTGACAAGGTTCGCTCGAAGCGTATGCTGCGCTTTTTCCTGCTCTTTTAGGTTGATTTCCGCCTGCTCAAGGGACGTCCTTGTGCGGCGGTTTTCGTCTGCCTGGCCCAGACGCTGGTTTACCTGCTGTATTTGCTCGTCCATGGCCTTTAGCGCTTCAGCGCTCTGCGCGCTGGCTTGAACATCCTGCTCAATCAGCGCGTCCAGCAAGCTTTGCACCCGGTCGATGGGCAGCAACTGCTCCTTGGCGGCCTGCGCTTGACCATGAAGCGGGTCTTCCGCCTCACACGCGATGCCGCTGATATACTGACGCATGCCTGTTTTCAGCGTTTCACAGGTGGTGTTCAGCGCGGCGGTTTCCGCCTTTAACTTTTCCTGCAGTTGATAGAAAGGCGCCGTTTGAAACAGCTGCCGGAAGATGGTTTTGCGCTCGTCTGTGGAGGCCAGGAGCAGCTTTAAGAAGTCTCCCTGCGCAATCATGGCGATTTGGGCAAACTGCGCCTTGTCCACACCCAGGATTCCGCGGATGGCGTCATCCACATCCAGCGTTCGGGCGATGACCTCGCCATCCGGCATGGTCAGTTCAGCCTTGGGCTGTTGGGTGGTGGTGCCCGTACCCCGCAGGGCGGGCCGTTCATAGGGAGGGATGCGGTGTATGGTGTAGACCTCGCCGCCATAGGAAAAGGTGAGGGTGACAAACGTAGGCGTTTCCGGCAGGGCATACTTGCTGCGCAGCATGCCGGGTTCCCGGTTGGCGCCGCTGGCCGCGCCATACAGCGCGAACGTCAGCGCGTCAAAGATGGTGGTTTTCCCGGCGCCGGTATCGCCGGCGATGAGGTACAGCCCCTGCGTTCCCAGCAGAGAAAAATCCACTGCCGTTTTCGCGGCATAGGGGCCAAACGCGGACATGGTTAAGTGAAGCGGCCTCATGCGTTTTCCTCCCACAGGGAAGCCATCAGTTCCTGGCAAAACGCCCGCTGCTCCTGTGACATGGGCTGGTTGTTTTGAAGCATATACAGGTCTTCAAACAGCGTCAGCGGTGCCTTCTTCTCCGGCGCGCCAAGGTCCAGCGGGCCGCGGCTTTGGCGGGTGCGGGTGTTGTCGTAGCGCAGCGCCATCAGGTTGGGGTACACCATGCGCAGTTTGCCCATGGCATCGGGGATGTCCTCCTCATCGGTCAGTGTGACGCGCACGTAGTCGTCGGTATTCTCCATGATATAGCAGGCCGGGTCCGTCACCTGGGTGAAGGAACCCTTCACCTCGCGCATATCCCGCCTGGCTTTGAGGGGCACTTCCTTCACCTGCAGGCTGCCCTTTTCCTGCAGGTCCACCACCAGCAGGCTTTTGACATGCCCGCTCTCTGAGAATGAGTATTTTAGCGGGGAGCCACCGTAGCGCACGTGCTGTCCGCCTGCCCGCTGCGGGCGGTGCAGATGCCCGAGGGCCACATAGTCAAAGGCCTCAAACACCGCGGCGTCCACGTTGTCGGCCCCGCCGACGGAGACCTCTTCTGATTCACTGCGCTCAGCGCCCGTGACAAACTGATGGGTCAAAAGCACATTGCGGGCGGAGGTGTCCACGCCCATATGCTCAATGGCCGTGCGCAGGGCATCGGTGTAGGTGATGATGTCTTCCTCCGGGTACCACCGCCGCACATGCGCAGGTTTGATGAACGGCAGCATGTAGATATTGACGTCTCCATGGGCGTCCTGCAGCGTGATGGGCGCCACCTGTCCCCGGTATGCGGGGGCCAGGTGAATGCCGCTGCGGCGCATCAGCCGCCCGCCGAAGCTAAGCCGGTCGGGCGAGTCGTGGTTGCCGCTGATGACCAGCACCTGCGGGCCCAGCTGCGCCAGGTCCACCAGAAAGTCGTCCAGCACGCCTACAGCCTCGGTCGCGGGCACCGCTGTGTCATACACATCGCCTGCAATCAGCACGGCATCGGGCTGTTCAGCCGATACGATGTCCAGGATATACTTCAATATGTGCCGCTGGTCTTCCAGCATGGAAAACCCGTGCACGCGTTTGCCAATGTGCAAATCGGCCAAATGAATAAACTTCATGGCACCTCCGGTGATGGCAGCAAACACTGCATAACCTGCGGGAAAACAGCATGCTTTGCCTGATTTATCTGCGACAATTTTACCCTACCGTTCCTGCGAAAGCAAACAGTCAAAAGATGGTGTTTGACCCTTGTACATTTGATGTTTATTCGTTATAATGTTCCCAGGTTCAAGGAAGCTGGTCTACGGTTTTCAGGAGAAAGCGAAAGCGGCCGAAGGAATAAGTGGGCGGATGCCGAATGTCCATGAAGATCTCAGGCAAAAGGACTGGAAACTCACAGCACTCTGGAGAGCATTGCACCGAAGAAGCAATCGCGTCAGCGAGAATCTTTCAGGTTATGTACAGAGAACAGGCGGTGTGTTTTTCATGCCGCCGATTTTTATGGCAAAACGGCTTGCGGAGGTCGGATGCTGGTATTAACCAACAACCCGCTGGCGGCAGAAAAACTGCGGCCGGACGCGGCACACGAGGTACGCTACCTGGATGTGGACCTGCGCGGGCTGTTGGTGGCGGTCAGGGACCTGGTACACTTGGGGCACCGGTTGTTGACCCATCCGCTGTCGGGCAGCGTCAAGCCCAATGAGACCATGTACAAGTCTGTCGGCATTTCCCCAAAGCCCGGCAATGGCCTGTGCATGGAATCGCTGTCGCTGATTGAACAAGCCATCCTCGCCTGCGACAAGTTTTCTAAGCGGGAGCGGCACATCACGCCCGACATGCAGGCGGACTTTCAACTGGTGGACTGGACCTTGATATCGTCCGCCCTGACATCCAACTGAACAAACACAATGTACCATAGAATAAACAAGGAGGTGCGCGGCTTGAGACTTGAACTGGGTTACATCCCCATTCGCGACGTTCAATTCGCCGAACAATCCCGGGTGGAGGACGGCGTGCTGTATGTCAGCGTGGAGGAAATCAAAGCACTGGTGCTAAAGGACGAACACATCGCTTCCATGGAGGTGGAGTTGGCTCGTCCCGGCGACAGCACCCGCATCACCCCGGTGAAGGATGTGGTGGAGCCCCGCGTAAAAGTAGAGGGCGCCGGCAGCATTTTCCCGGGCACGGTATCCCGCGTGAAGACGGTTGGCGATGGCCGCACCCATGTGCTCAAAGGCGCAGCGGTGGTCACCACCGGGAAAATCGTCGGCTTCCAGGAGGGCATCATTGACATGTCCGGCCCGGGCGCCGACTATACGCCGTTTTCCAAAACGCAAAACGTGGTGCTTATCCTGCGGCCTCGTGACGGCCTGCCGGCCAAGGAACACGAGGTGGCGGTGCGCATGGCGGGGCTGAAGGTGGCCACCTATCTGGGCGAACTGGCCAGGAATTTCACGCCCGAAACCGTTGAC
>CAYFSN010000072.1:0-10482 GCA_964345845.1 uncultured Christensenella sp. | reverse complement strand
TTGGCGCCCTTCCAGGTGTGCATTACCAAGGCCACCGCGATGACGCCGTAGCACAGGAACACGCGGAAGTATTCGCCGACGACAGGGTTGCCGAACATCACGGTACCCGCGTCCTGCGCCACCACAAACAGGGTGTGGAACAGCAGACAGCCTACGATGGCCTGGCCGTTGGTGGCCCGGTTGATGGACGCGCCGCCCACCAGTATGGCAGCGCCCGCGTACAGGCCCACCATTTCATGGGCGGAGTAGGTTTGCAGGGTGCCCAGGTTCTGGATGAAGATAATCTGCCCCCAGCCGGCCAGCACGGTGGACAGCATGATGGCAATGAGCCGCACGCGGTTCACGTTGATGCCGGCAGAGTTGGCCACGGTGCGGTTTTGACCCACAGCGCGGAACTGCTGCCCCAGGCGGGTTTTCATGATGCCGGCGTTAAACAGGCACAGCAGACCCACCAGGATGAAGGTGACCACCGGCACGTGCACGTTGGCAAAGCTGGGCTGAACAAACGGCAGGTGGTAGATAACCAGGAACGCGGCCGTCATGCCGGTCAGCGTGAAGAACCGCTGGCTGCTCATGCGCTTGGTGAGGTACAGGAACAGACCTACCACCAGGATGATGCCGCTGACGATGTACAGCGCCGTGCTGAAGTGTATGCGCATGACGCCGTCAATGGCGCCCTGCAACTGGTTGATGGTCAGGTCCAGGGTGTTTCTGACGCCTGTGGCGCCAACGATGGTGACCTTGTCGCTCAGCGGGATGATCATGCCAAACACGAACAGGAACAGCAGTTGGTAGGCCCCGTTGGCGAAGTAACCCAGGATGAGGGAGCCAATGGTCTCCTGCCCTTTCATTTTGTTCAGCAGGGAGCCAATTAGGAAGCCAAAGGCGCTGGCCAGCGGCACGGTGATGAGGGCGGACACCAGAATGCCCACAATGCCCGTCATGGACCAGTTAATGGCCAGCAGCATGCCCACCTGCGCCGCCATGGCGCCGATGGTGATGGCAAAGTTGATGCCCATGCCCGTGATGATGGGAATAATCAGCGAGAGGACGATGAACAGGTTTCTCACCAGGCGGCTCATGATTTGGAACAGAATGTCGTTCATGGGCCGGCCGGAGATGATGATGAAGGCCACCGAAAGGAACAGGAACACATACGTAACCACATATTCCTTCAGGTGCCGTCCGAGATCAAAGCCAGGTCGGTTCAAATCAGTCACGTCCCTTACCTCCCGCCTGTGTCAAAGCATACAGGATGATGCCGTTGGAAATCAGAATGCGCATAACCTCGCTCAGGCCGCTGACGTCAATCATGGCGTTGGCCACTTGAATGCCCATGGCCAGCACGCCCTGGAACAGGAAGGTGCCCAGAATGACGTGGAATACCTTGGCCTTGGACACCGACGCGCCGCCGATGAGGATGGCGCTGGCGGCGATGAAACCCATTTGCTGCGGGCCCATGTACAGGGACATAAAGCCAAAGCTTTGCGAGTAGACGATGATGCCGACCGCCGCGATGACGGTGGACAGCGTGGTGCCGATGATGCGCATGTGGTCCACGTTGATGCCGGAGGCCCGGGCGAACGCCGGGTTGCTGCCGGCGGCAATCATGGCCACGCCCTTGCGGCTGCGCTCAAACAGGTACATGATGAGGCAGCACAGCCCCAGGAACAGCAACAGGCCCGTGGGGACGGACACCCCCAGCACATTGAAGCGCAGCGTGTTATCAAGCAGGCCGCCAATGTTGCCGGACATGTTGTGCATCAGCCGCAGGCCGCTGCCAAGCGCCCAGGTCAGCTTGGGGTTCCTGAACGGCAGCAGCATCCAGGCGATGCAGAAAAGCGATACATAGCTAAAGCCCACATAGGTGGATACCGTCATTTCGCTGCCCTTGATGCGGTTAAGCAGCAGGCCGTAGGCGTACCCTACCGGGATGGCCAGCAGGATGCCCAGTATCATCGCGAACGCCAGGGCACCCCAACCGGTCATGTTCATTTCCAGGGCGATGACGGTGGACAGCAGGCCCGAGATGATGCCAATGGGCATGCCCATGTTCAGGCTGATGCCCGACTGGATGCCCGGCAGCATGGCCAGCGCCAGCACGCCGTACATGCCCAGACGCTGGAGGATGTTGGTAATCATGCCCGGAATGGCGATGTCATACAGACCCGCCAGCACAATCAGCAAAATGAAGAACAGCAAAATGATAAACCGCGGGGTGCCCATGCGCTTGACCATCTGCTTGTAGTACAGAATGCTCAGCGCCAGCGCCAGCGCGCCAAAGGCCAGGTACAGCAGGTTTTCCGCCTCGCGCACCATGCGCATGAACAGCGGGTCACGGCCTGTCAGCACGCTGTCGGCCCCTGCCGCCACGGAGCGGTCGTAGATGGTTTCAAAGTTGTCACCCTTGGCGCGTACCGCGTCCACCACCTGGGTGCGGGCGCCGGCCAGCATGTCGGCCGTCAGGTCCGGGTAGATAAGGGAGATTTCGTTTAACAGCGCGTCCGCATAGGGCGTTGCGGCCTCCCGCTGCGCCACCAGCGCGGCGGAGGGTTCAAAGCCCGTCAGGTCGTCAATCACCGGCCGCATGGCGTCATCCGTCATGGGGGCTTCCATCAGCGCGTCCTCGCCGCCTTCGGCGGGTGCAGGCTCTTCGACGTCGGGTTCCGGCGCGGGGGCTGCCTGGCCTTGTTGCTTTAGGAATGCCTGCTCTTCTTCATGCAGCGCGGTGTAGTAGTTGTTCAGCTGCGTGTCCAGCGCCAGGATGGCGGCGTCATAGCCTTCAGCATGGGCGCTGAACCGGGGACGCAGTTCCTCCAGTGCCTTTGTGCGCGCCAGGGCTTCCTGCTCCAGCACATAGTCGCGGCGCTGGTTGCGGCTGAAGCCCTGCTCCTGCGCGTAGGCGTAGGCCTCGTCGTTGGCGGCCTTGCCGTACTCGTCCACCAGCGGCTGATGCGCCGCCGACATCACAGAGTAGCTGCGCATTTCATCCAGCGTTTCAAAGGTGCTTGCCTGTTGGCGGGCATACAGGCCATAGATGCCGGCGGCCAGCAGGGCCAGCATGATGACAAAGACCAATCCAGCCAATATCTTCTGGCTTTTAGATATGTTCATCAGCTACCTCCCCCACGTTGATGCCGCTCATGGCCAGGCCAAAGCTTTCGTTGCTGTCAGCAGGCTTCAGGATGGCCGACACCTTGCCTTCGGTGACAATGGCGATGCGGTCGCAAATGCTTTTTAGTTCCAGCAGTTCGGAAGAAACCATCACGATGGTTAGCTTCAGTTCGCGGTTTAGGCGCAGCAGCGTATCAATGACCAGCTTCTTGGCGCCGATGTCAATGCCGCGGGTGGGCTCCGATACAAACAGGAAGCGCGGCTTCAGCGCCAGCGCCCGCGCGATGCACACCTTTTGCTGGTTGCCGCCCGAAAGCGTGCCCACCGGCTGCAGAGGCGATGTCGCGCGCACGTCCAGTTCTTTCATCATTTCATTGGCCGTCTGGCGGATTTCCTTGCCGTTTTTCAGCCGGAAGGGCGCTGCGCCTAGGAAATCGCCGTTCACCTGCATGGCGGAAAACACGATGTTGTCCTCAATGCTTTGGTCCAGCAGCAGGCCCACGCCCCGCCGGTCCTCAGACACCATGGCCAGGCCGCGTTTCAGGCTGTCGTGGGCGTCGTTAAGGGGAAGCGGTTCACCAAACAGCTCCACCTCGCCCTGTGCGGGGTAGATGCCCATGATGCCGTTGGGCAGGCCAATCTTTCCCTGGCCGGCCAAGCCGCCAATGCCCAGGATTTCGCCTTCATACACCGACAGGTTCAGCCCCCGCACCGCTTCACCGGGCATGTCTACGTACAGGTCGCGGATGACCATGGCCCGGGGTGCGTCTTCGGGAAAGTCTCTGGAGTTATCGTCGATGTCATCCGCGCCGCCGCGCCCCACCATCAGCGCCGCCAGTTCCGACAGCGTGGTTTGGCTGGTTTCGCGGTAGGCGGCCAGCTTGCCATCGCGGAGCACCGTAACGCTTTGCGTGGCCTTCATCACTTCCGCCAGGCGGTGGGTAATAAAGATGATGCCGATGCCCTCATCCGCCAGCGCCTGCATGACGCCGATGAGGATGTCCGCCTCCGATTCCGTCAGCACGGCGGTGGGCTCATCAAACACCAACAGCTTGATGCCGGATTTGTCGATTTCGCGCGCGATTTCCACGAACTGCATGTAGCCAACCGGCAGGTTGCGGATGCGCTCGGCTTCGGATATGGCGATGCCGATTTTGTCCAGCGCCGCCTTGGCGTGCGTGCGCATGGTATCGGTGTCCAGCACTTCCAGGTCATGACCCAGTATGCGGCTGACCAGGTTGGGCTTTGATATTTCACGGTTCAGTTTGATGTTTTCCGTGACAGAAAACCCGGGAATCAGCATGAACTCCTGATGCACCATGCCGATGCCGTGCTCAATGGCCTGATGGGGCGAGCGGATGTTTACCACCTGCCCGTCAATGAGTACCTCACCTTGAAAGCCGCCGGTCTCTGTAATGACCGGCATGCCAAACAGTATGTTCATCAGCGTTGACTTGCCGGCGCCGTTTTCCCCCAGCAGGGCGTGTATCTCCCCGGGCCGCACCTTCAGGCTGACATCCGTCAGCACCTGGTTGTCCCCATACCGTTTGCTGATGTTGTTCATTTCCAGCACATATTCGCTGATAGGAATCACCCCTGTCCGCCCGGCATCCGTCATACACAAACGCTCGACCGCCAGCCTTCGCTGCGGCCTGCCTGCGCGTGTATAGGCATTCTACCGGACTGTTATCAAAGAAATCGCCAGAAAACTGGCGTGTTGTAAACCATGAGAATACCGGCCCCGCGCCAGGCGCGGGGCCGGTTGTGGCCTAATTAGTCGACAAACTCGGAGAAGTCAACGCGGTCGAAGTACAGCATGAAGTAGGTGGGATACACCTTGCCGTCGCCGTCTTCATAGTTGGACAGCTGGACATCGTAGCCGGTCGCGGTATCAAGCGCGGACTTCACGTCTTCATACACGCCCTTTTCGGCGTACTGACCGTTGATGTAGTTGGTGGCGTATTCAAACGCACCGGTAATCATGGAGTAGTTCACAGGTGCCGGCCACGTGGAGAAGCGGTCCAGGGCATCGTTTTCCTGCAGGATGGCGGCAGCCTTCCGGATGTAGGAGTCGATGTCGCCCCAGTCAGCCTCTTCAACCGCAACACCCAGGGACGCCGGGAAGGCGTGGAAGGGGCTGGGGCAGCAGGGCAGGGGATAGTAGGCGTTGGGCTCCTTCAGCACGGCAGCCTGCAGGGCTTCCTGCATGCCGCAGTTGGTGCAGAAGAAGGCGACCTTCTTGCCTGCGTATTCCTGCATGACCTTGGGAACGTCTTCCAGGATGAAGTTCTGAGCGCCGGACATGCCCGCGTCACCGGTGGGGTCGGGGGCGTCACGGTCTACCAGTTCAATGCCCAGGCGGGCGGTTTCTTCTTTGAGGATGTTGTGGCGGGCAACGATGGTCTCATAGCCCATATGGCGCGCGAAGGAGTAGTGAATCAGCACGTCCGCGCCCCAGTCCTTGGCGGTCTGGGCAATCTGGACGCCGCCGTTGATTTCGTCAACACCCATGACAAAGTCAGCAGCGGAGGTGATGGTCTGCGGGTCTTCCGCGGGAACGCCGGCAATCAGCAGGATGTCGTCGCGGCCCAGGTCATTGCGAATCTGGGTGAACGCGGCGGCAGCGCCCTGCACGGCCTGGGTCATGATGATGGCTTTCACCTCGGGGTCGGCTGCAAAAGCAAGCAGCTTGCCCACGGTGGTTTCCACCTCGGCGGCGAAGCGGTCCGGATAGGTGTCGGTAATGACGATGTCCGGGTATTTCGCCTCCAGCATTTCAGCCGCGCGGTATTCTTCTTCGCCCTGGGATACAGTGCCGGTCATAATGGCAATCTTGTACTTGGGCGTCTCCGCCACGGCGGACAGGGCCAGGGACAGGGTCAGTGTCAGTGCGAGCAGCAAAACCAGTGCTCTCTTCATGCTTGGTCTCCCCCTTTGTTAATTTGCCGCGCCACATAAAAAACGAGAGGGCGCAACTTGTTTACAATTCTTGCATAATATCATCCTTTTGTCAACATTCGACCGTGTTTTTTCTTCCAAGCGATGGATATTATGCATTTATTGATATTTCATCGAATCGCTTGACGATTTCATCATATCAAAATCACATGTATTTTCCGGTCGTTTCGCGTCGTTTTTCCACTTGGTTCATAAAAAGAACAGGGCAAAAAGCGCTATTTCTTGTTTAAACATCAGAAAATGTGACCTGATTATTCAGGAACAATTTTGATGCCAATGGCGTCCGAAGGAGTACAACATGCTAAAAAGAAAACTGATGATGCCCCTGCTGGCCCTGATGCTGAGCCTGGTCCTGCTGCCCGCCTCCGCGGTGCAGATTCCCCCGGAACTGATGGCCATGTTTGGCGGCGAGCAGGAGCCCGCGGAAATGGTCGTGGTGGAAGACAACTTCATTGTGTATGACGGCTTGCTGGGCAAATCTGCCTACTATATCGCCATGCTGGAGAACAAATCTGACGGTCTGGCCACCATCAACACCGGCACCCTGCAACTGCTGGACGCCGCAGGCAATGAGCTGGGCAACCAGAACATGTTTGGCAGCGTGCCCCTGTACATGCAGCCGGGCGAAGTGAGCTACATTACGCAGGACTATTTCAACCTCCCTGCTGAGGCCTATGACCAAATCGACTCCTGGAAGCTAACCGTTGAAGGCGTTGCCATTGATGCCCCCGGCCAGGAGCCCGTACCGCTTGATATCACTGTAGAAATGAGCGAAGGCGTGGAGTACAGCTTCATGAGCGGCGACCAGCAAATCAAACAGCTGAAGTTCGTTGCCACCGTCACTAACAACGGCACGGAGACTGCCTTTGACCCCATGGCGCTCCTGATTCTGCGCGACCCTAACGGCAAAGTAATCGCATCTGCCAACCTGATGGGCGCGAGTGTGGGCATCCCCGCGGGCGGCACCGTCTACCTGACCGGCAGCCTGTCGACCGGCTTGCCCGGTGCGCTGGAGTCCAACGGACAAACCGCTGCCACTGTGGAAGGCATCGCCTACCACCTGCCGGCCAGAGCGCAATAACACAATAGTAAAACGCTAATGGACCGCCGCTTAACCGCGGCGGTCCATTTTTGTGCAGTGTTTTATGACCTCACAATCGGCCCATCGGTACTTTGGAGGCCAGTGCCGCGCTACGGCCGCACCAACTCCGGCGGGGTCAAGCGTATCAGCAGCTGCCCCAGGCCTACCGCGAACAAGCCCGGCAAGGCGCTGACCAGCAACGCCGCCACGCTGACCACGATATACAGGGCCATGCCCGCCGCCTCAGGCAGGGGCTGTGCCGCCCCCAGCAGCCACTGGGCAAGCGGCTGCGCCCAGGCCTGCACATGTGTTATTGCTATCAAGGCCGTCAGCCCCGGCAGCAGCACCAGCAACACCAGGCCCGCCACCCGCAGCGCGCGCCCCGCGGCGCAGCGCACCACCCGGCTGGGCGGCGTCAAATCCACCCGGGGCGCCCGGCCCGCGGGGGCATGGGGTTCCGCTGCGGCTGGCTGCGCGGGCGTTGGAGCCACCCGTTCCGCCGGTTGTTCCACCGACGGGGTCTCCACCTCGGTGCCCGCGCCAAAGCGTCGGGCGTGCCGGGGTGCCGCGCATTCAATGCACTGGACGTCCCCCTCCCGGTTGTGGTGCTGGCAGCGGTTACATATCCACATATCAGATGCCAAAGGAGATGTTGATGTCTTTGGCGGTTTGTACCATGGGGCCGTCTTCCAGCACAGGCTTGGCAACGCCTGCGACCTCGCTTAGTTTGTTGTGGATGATGCGCCGGCCGTCCACCGCCACGGTGACGCCATAGATGCCGTCGCGAATCAGTTGGGCCGCGTGCACGCCAAACTGGGTGGACAGCACCCGGTCATAGGCGCTGGGCGAGCCGCCGCGCTGAATGTGGCCAGGAATCACCGTGCGCGCTTCCACCCCGCACATCTCCTCAATCTGCGTGGCGATGCGGTGGGAAATGCTGTTGTACGGGCTGTCTGTGCGCAACTCCTCGCGCTCCTTGCGCTTCATGGCGGCCTCTTCCTGGTCAAGCGCGCCTTCCGCCACCGCGATGATGGAGAAGGATTTGTTGAGCCTGGCACGGGTTTCCACCAGCTCCGCCACCTTTTCAATGCTGTAGGGCATTTCCGGCAGCAAGATGACATCGGCGCCGCCCGCCACACCCGCATACAGCGTCAGCCAGCCGGACTTGTTGCCCATCAGCTCAATCACCATGCAGCGCCCATGGCTGGCCGCCGTGGTGTGGATGCGGTCGATGACATCGGTGGCGATGTCCACCGCGGTGTGAAAGCCAAAGGTAAAGTCTGTACCGTAGATGTCGTTGTCGATGGTTTTGGGCAGCCCGATGACGTTCAGCCCTTCTTCCGACAGCATGTTGGCGGTTTTATGGGTGCCGTTTCCGCCCAATACCACCAGGCAGTCCAGCCGCATGGCCTTGTAATTGCGCTTCATTTCGGCCACCTTATCCAGGCCGTCCTCGGTGTCGCGCATTTTGCTAAACGGCGTGCGGCTGGTGCCCAGGATGGTGCCGCCGCGGGTGAGGATGTTGGAGAACTGGCTCTCCTCCATCTTCTGGTGGTCGCCGTCAATCAGCCCGCGAAAGCCGCCGCGGATGCCGATGATGTCTGCGTCAAACAGGTGATAACTGGCCCGCACCACCCCGCGGATGGCCGCGTTCAGCCCCGGGCAGTCGCCGCCCGCGGTCAGAATACCGATGCGTCTCTTCATAGTCTTTCTCCATTCTTGTGGTTAGCGAAGGCGGGGATTGTTTCCGTAATGCGGAATTCGGAATTCGGAATGCGGCATTGACACTTGCGCCTGACGGCGCACAGCAGGTCACGTGGTACAGCCGCAACGCGCGCTGGCACACCTCTGCCCTAAATGCGGGGCTGCACTTTGCTTGACCCTCATCGCGTCTGGGCGAATGAAGCGATCCTTCATTCGCCGCAGGCGAGACATTTAACTCCGAATTCCGCTTTCCGAATTCCGAATTTGATTGTTACTTAATCCCAAACACGCCCAGGATATTCCGGGTAATGGACCGGCCCACCGTGTAACCAGCGCCCGACGCCGTGGAGCGGGTGAAGCTCTGCAGCATGCGGTCCAGCGTGCTGGGCTGCTTTTTCTCGGCAGCGGGCTCCTTGGCAGCCTTTTTCTTTTCCGGTTTTTGCGGCTCGTACTGCCCGGTTTTGGGGTTGAACACCAGCACCGGCGGCGGGTCCTGCACGGCAGGCGCCTGCTGGGGCGCGGGGGCCGGCACATTCGCCTGCGGCTGGGGCGCGTACGTCGTCTGCGGGGCGGGGGTCACCGGCACCACCGGGGCCTGCACTTCGCGCTCGATATACTGGCCGCTGGCCGGGTCAAACACCTTGAACGTCATGGGCTGGGTGGTGTGGGGCACCGGGCCGTCTTCGGGCGCGTCCGCCTGCACAGGCACCGCCTGCAGCACGCTGGTCTGTTTGACGTCGTGGCTGAAGAACTTGGCCGTCAGCACCTCGTAGGCGCTCTCCTGGTCGAACATCTCGTCATACTTGCCGTGCAGGTCGCCGGACTCAATCACCGTGCGCCGGAGATCATCTGTGATGGTGCCCATGGCGCTTTGCGGCGGCAAAATGGTAGCCCGCTGGGTGATGGACGGCGTGCCGTCCTCCTGCAGGAAGCTGAGCAGCGCTTCGCCGGTGGCCAGTTCCGTGATGGCCTCCTGGGTATCAAAGGCCGGGTTGGGCCTGAAGGTCTGCGCGACGGCGGAGATGACCTTCTGCTCCTGCGGGGTGAAGGCGCGCAGCGCGTGCTGCACCCGGGCGGACAGCTGCCCCAGCACCGTGGAGGGGATGTCCGTGGGGTTTTGCGTGATGAAGAACACGCCCACGCCCTTGGAGCGAATCAGCCGGATGGTCAGCTGGATGCGGTCCAGCAACTCCCGGGGGCAATCTTCGAACAGCAGGTGCGCTTCGTCAAAGAAGAACACCATGCGCGGCAGTTCCTTGTCGCCGGTTTCCGGCAGCAGCTCGTAGATTTCGCCCAGCATCCACAGCAGGAAGGCGGAGTACATCGCCGGCCTGCGGAACAGTTTGTCCGCCGCCAGAATGTTCACCATGCCGTTGCCCTGCTCGTCGCGCACAAACCAATCGTTGATGTGCAGCGCCGGCTCGCCGAAGAACTGGTTGCCGCCCTGGTCCTCCAGCACCGCGATGGCGCGCTGAATGGCGCCGATGGAGGGCTTGGAGATGTTGCCGTAGCGGATGGTATAGTCCTGCGCGTTTTCGCCGACATACGCCAGCATCGCCCGCAGGTCTTTTAAGTCAATCAGCAACAAGCTCTGCTCGTCCGCGATGCGGAACACCAGGTGCAGC
>CAYFSN010000071.1:8641-10636 GCA_964345845.1 uncultured Christensenella sp. | reverse complement strand
TGGGCTCGGTGCACTACTTTTCGCCGGAGCAGGCGCGGGGCGAAACCGCCACGGTGCTAAGCGACCTGTACTCCGTGGGCGTGGTGCTGTATGAAATGCTGACCGGCCATGTGCCCTTTGACGCGGAGACGTCGGTGGCCATCGCCTTGCAGCATGTGCAGGCAAAGCCCCGCCCGGTGCGGGAACTGGCGGCGGATGTTTCTCCTTCGGTGGAGGCCGTGGTGATGCAGGCGCTGGAAAAGGAGCCGGCCAGGCGGTTTCACACCGCGCTGGAAATGGCCCAGGCGCTGCGCATCGCACTGCAGTCCCCTGAAAAGGAAACCACGCTGGATACCCCGGTGCTGCCCATGGATACCGGCAGGCGGAAGGCCGTGGGCGGCCCCAACCGCCGCCGCCGCATGCGCGAGCGCGCGGCCATCGCGGCGCTGACGCTGTTTGTGCTGTTGGTGCTGGGGCTGGGCTCGCTGATGATATACCGCAATGTCATCTCCAGCACCCGCGCGCCCTACCTGATACACACCATGGAGCAGGACGCCCGGCGTGAAATAGAAAAGGCCGGCCTGCGGCCTGAAGTCGCCCGCCAGGCCAGCACGGAAGAGGTGGGCATGGTCATCGGCGTCAGCCACGACTTTGACTACCCCATGCGCCGCGGCGATACCCTGCTGATTACCGTTTCTTCCGGCCCCTCCCAGCAAAAGGCGGTTCCGCACGTGGAGGATATGCTGTACGAGGATGCCAAGCGCGAAATTGAGCGCGTGGGGCTGAACATATTGCAGGCGGGTGAGCGGGTGATGAACCCGGCGGCGCCGGGCACCGTGCTTAGCCAGGAGCCGGAGCGCGGCACCATGCTTGACTTTGGCGGCATTGTGCAGGTGGTCATCTCCGGCGGGGAAGTGGTGGTGCCTAATTTGATGGGGCAAAAGTACCAGGACCAGCTGGCGCTGTTAAGCCGCCTGGGCTTGGTGGTGAACAAGTTAGAAGAGGTCTCGGTGACCGTCCCGGAGCAGGGGGGCCGTGTGGCCGCGCAGCAGCCCCAGCCCGGCACCAAGGTGATGAACGGCCATGGCTTGGACCTGGCCATCTATGTGGTGGCGCCCACGCCCGCGCCCAGCCCCACGGTGACGCCATGATGATGCAGGGCGAAATCAAGGAAGGCCGCGGCGGGCTCTACACCGTGCGCGATGAACAAGGGCAGGAGCATGTGCTGCGCGCCCGGGGCCGCTTTCGGCTGGACGGCCTGACGCCGCTGCCCGGCGACCAGGTGCGCTTCAGTCCCCGCCAGGGGGAGGAGCACGGCTGGGTGGAGGAGATTTTGCCCCGCGTGTCGCTTTGCCCGCGGCCACCGGTGGCCAACATCCGCATCATGCTGATTGTGGTGGCCGAGGAGCCGCAGCCGGACTGGCTGTTGGTGGACAAACTGCTGCTGATGGCCCGCCGCCAGGACATCACCCCGGTGATGGCGGTGAACAAGTGTGACCTGGGGCAGGACACCCTGCAGGCCGCCCGCGCCGCCTATGAAAAGGCGGAGGTGCCCGTGCTCGCGGTCAGCGCGCGCATCGGCCAGGGCATGGACGCAGTGCGAGAGCACTTGAAGGGCGGCCTCAGCTGCCTGGCCGGGCAAAGCGGTGTAGGCAAAAGTGCATTGCTGAGTACGCTGCTGGACATCGACCTGGTCAGCGGCGCCATCAGCGAACGCACCCGGCGCGGCAAACAGACCACGCGCCACACCACCCTGCTGTATAAAGACGGCCTCAAAGTGCTGGACACGCCGGGCTTTTCCCTGCTGGACCTGCCAAAGGACATGCCGCCCGAAGACCTGGCCCACAGTTACCCTGAGTTCGCGCCCTATGGGCACCTGTGCCGCTTCCAGCCCTGCCTGCACCGGGGGGAGCCCGGCTGCGCCGTGGGCGAGGCTGAAACACAGGGCCTGCTGCACCCTTTGCGCATGGCCCGCTACCGCGAACTGCTGACCCAACTCGACACTGCCTGGAGGGA
>CAYFSN010000071.1:0-8631 GCA_964345845.1 uncultured Christensenella sp. | reverse complement strand
GATATGACTAAGATTTCCGCGTCCGTGCTGGCCGCAGACATCCTGCACCTACAAGACGATGTGGCCCGCATTCTGGCGGCCGGGGCGGATATTCTGCACCTGGACATCATGGACGGCCACTTTGTGCCCAACCTGAGTTACGGCCCGGACCTGGTGGCCGGCCTGCGCCGGGGCTTTGCGGACGCGTACCTGGACGTCCACCTGATGATGACCCACCCGGAGCAGTACGCGGATGCCTTCATGGACGCCGGCGCCAGCGCCGTGACCGTGCACGCGGAAATCGGCGAGAAGGCCGTGGCGCTGCTTCAGCACATCCGCGCCCGGGGCCTGAAGGCTGGCATCAGCGTGAAGCCGGGCACCGATGTCAGGGACTGCGCGGCGCTTCTGCCCTTGGTGGACCTGGTGCTGGTGATGACGGTGGAGCCGGGCTTTGGTGGGCAAAAGCTGATGCCCGAAGCCCTTCAAAAGGTTGGCCAGTTGCGGGAGATGGGTTTTGAAGGCATCATCTCCGTGGATGGCGGCGTCAACGCCGACAATGCCCACCTGGCGGTGGAGCAGGGCGCTGACTGGTTGGTGATGGGCACTGCGCTGTTTGGCGCCAAGGACCCGGCGGGGCTCATCCGCTCGGTGCGGGCATGAAGAGCGCGGGCTACAAAGCCAAGCAGGCGCTGGGTCAGCACTTTTTGGACGACCCGGCGCTGCTGAACCGCCTGGTGGACGCAAGCGGCGTGGGCCCGGACGACCATGTGTTTGAAATCGGCCCCGGCATGGGCAGCCTGACAAGCGTATTGGCCGGGCGGGTGAAGGACGTGCTGGCGCTGGAGGTGGATGAAGATCTGCTGCCGCTGTTGCGGGTTACGCTGCACGGGCACGACAATGTGCAGGTGGTGCAGGGGGATATCATGACCGCCGACCTGCCTGCCATGCTTGCGGGGCGCGCCCCCTTGCATGTGGTGGCCAACCTGCCCTACTACATCACCACCCCCATTTTGAACCTGCTGTTGAAGGCGGATGCGGGCTTTTCGTCCATCAGTGTCATGGTGCAAAAGGAGGCGGCCGAGCGCGTGGTGGCACAGCCCTCCACGCAGCAATGGGGGCCGCTGGCGGTGCTGGCGCAGTACCGCGCAGAGCCCAGGGTGGCCATGCACATTCCGGCTGGGGCCTTTCGTCCACCGCCCAAGACGGACAGCGCCTTTGTGGTGATGCCGCTGAGGGACGCGCCGCCGGTGGACGCGGGCGATGAAACGCTGTTTTTCCGGCTGGTGAACGCGGCGTTCGCCATGCGCAGAAAGACGCTGCTCAATAACCTGATGCCGGCGTTTGCATTGACGCGCCCCCTGGCACAGCAGGCGCTGGAGGCGGCGGGCCTGCGGCCCGATATCCGCGGCGAGGCACTGGGGCTGGAGCAGTTCGCCGCGCTCAGCCGGGCCTTGCTGTCCATGACAAATCTGTGACCTGTCCGTGGCAGTTTTGCGGGGATTACGCGGTGTGTTTTTGCTAAGGTGAGAGCGGCAAAAGCCACCGAAAGGAGATACACCATGCGAAAGAATTTGTTCATTGTCCTGGTGCTGCTGCTGGCACTGACCCTGACGGGCTATGCGCAGACACAGCCCGCGGACACGCAGCAGGTTGAGGAACAGCTGCAGCCGCTGCTGGACCGGCAAACCGAACTGTACGAAAAAGTTGCGGCTGCGGAGCCGGACGTGAGCCCCGTTGTGGATGACACATACGCCCCTGAAACCATTCGCGCCCTGGGTGTGCTGAACGCCCAGGAGGAAGAAGAGTTTAACCGGGTGTACGGCCGCATCACCGAACTTTACGCCGGATTTGATGACATCGAGCAGGAGTGGGCGAAGAACCCGGAAGACCCGGAGGCCGAGCGCCGGATGCTGGAGCGCGTGGACGCCCTGAACGCCGAGGCCGATGCGCTATGGGCGCAGATTATCCCCATGGCCATCCGGTTAAATGATGCCCGTTCGCGTGAACACCTGAAGGCTGTTGGCCTGCCGGAGGCTGAAGTTGCAACCTACATGGACGTTGGCAGCCGCGCCTACGACATGCGCATGCAGGCAGACGCGTTGTATGAGGGCTGGGGCCAGGCAGACGAGGAAGGCCGCGCTGCCATCGAGCAGCAGGCAGCCGTGCTGCACGAGCAGGCAGATACGCTGCTTGACAGCATTCCGGACATCAACCAGAAGGTGGCGGAGCTGGAAAACGACTACTACTACGCGTCGCTTACGGCGCTGACGCCTGAGGAGCGCGAGGAGCTCAAGCAGCTGGACAAGCAAATCAACGCGCTGTACGAAAGTATGTTTGCGACGGCAAGCGAACCGAACAACTGATTGGGATGCGCCGCCATCGCGCGGCGGGCTGCAGCGGCCCCGGCGTCAACCGCGCCGGGGCCCTCAACCCCTTTGGTACACACCGCCAAGGGCACCACGAGAGGAGGCACCATGCTGATATACGCGGCGGATGACGAAGCGGGCATCCGCAAACTGCTGGAAGCGTTTCTGCGGGCGGAGGGGTACGAGGTTCGCACGTTTGAAACAGGCGATTTGCTGATGGAAGCGTTTATGCACCAGGCCTGCGACCTGGTGATTTTGGATATCATGATGCCCGGCACTGATGGGCTGACCATCGCCAAGGCACTGCGGCAGGTCAGTCGGGTACCCATCATGATGCTGACCGCCCGGGGCGATGAAGAGGACATCATACGGGGGCTGACCCTGGGCAGTGACGACTACATGGTCAAGCCATTCCGCCCCAGCCTGTTATTGGTACACGTGAAGGCGCTGATGCGCAGGGTGCGGCTGGAGCAGGAGGCACAACAGGACGCCGACAAGATGGGTGACATCAGCTTTGGCAACCTGGTGTACCACAGCGCCCGGCGGTCGACCACGTGCCTTGGGCACGACCTGAACCTGACCCAGACCGAGCAAAACGTGCTGCTGTACCTGATGCGCCGGGGCGGCGAAGCGGTGTCGCGGCAGGATTTGCTCAGCGACATCTGGGGCTATGACGTGGAAGTGGAAACCCGGGTGACCGATGAAACCGTGCGGCGTATCCGGGCGAAACTGCGGGAACATAACTGCCCGGTTGGCATCAAGTCTGTCTGGGGCTTTGGGTACCTGCTGACCACAGGCGGTGAGGGATGAGCAGGCTGACGCGGTATCTGCTGGTGGTGATGGTTGTCACCATTTTAGTGGGTACCGGCGCGCTGGGCCTGGGGCTCAGCTTTTATCTGAATGACTATGTGGCCCGCCAGGCGCAAGCGGCGCTGATTCGGCCGGAAGGCGCCCAGGATGAGGAGCGCCCCATCTTTGAGCGCATGGAACTGCTGGCTGACCACCGGGGACGCTTGCTTGAGACAAACGGCAACATCCGCCGTGAGCAGGCGCTGGCGCTGCTCAGCTACTACATGGACAACCGCGACCAGATGCTCAGCGGTGCCATCCGCCGGGTATCGGTGGGCGAAAGCAACTTTTACATTCGCCGGCTGCCGGTGTTTTCCCCGCGTGGCCACACACGGCTGGCGTACGTCAACACCATCTCCTTGGGTGAATTGCTGGGCAGAATGAACTGGGTTTTTGCCATCGTCATGGCGGGCACCCTGCTGTTGGCGGTGGTGGTGGGCATGCTGGCCGGGCGCCGGGTGGAAAACGCGCAGGGCAAGCTGAAATCCTTCTTTGAGAATGCCTCCCATGACCTGCGCACGCCGCTGACGGTGATTCAAGGCTACGCCGACGGCATACAGGCCGGGGTGATTCCGCCCAAGGAAGGCGGCGCCGCCATCATCACCCAGGGGGAGCGCATGGGGCATCTTGTAGAAGAAATACTGATGCTGTCGCGCATTGACGCGGGTGAGCGCAAGTTGAACCTGGAGATGACCGACCTGCGCGACCTGCTGGTGGAGGCCACCGGCCAACTGCGCCACGCTGCGCAAAAGGGCGGCAAGCGCTTGGAGGTCCATCTGCCCGAAAACAAGGTGATGTTCCGGGTGGACGTGGGCGCCGTACTGCGGGCGCTGCAAAACCTGCTGGATAACGCGGTGCGCTACAGCAAGAGCACGGTGGTGGTGCGCATGTGGGCGGACAGGCTGTGTGCCCACATCATGGTGGCGGACGACGGACCCGGCATTCCGCCGGAGGAACTAAGCCAGGTGTTCGAGCGCTATTACCGCGGCGCCAACGGGCAAAACGGCATAGGGCTGTCGCTGGCGCAGGAGTTGGTCGCGCTGCATGGCGGCCGCCTGAAAGCCCACAACAACCCGGAGGGGGGCGCCTGCTTTGAGGTGATATTGCCCCAGCGCAAGCGGCTCATCAACATGCCCTGAGGGGGCATGGAGCGTTGTTCGGCTTCTTTTCTGTACAATAGACAAATCAGAAAATTGACATTCCGCCCGCCAATCGCTACACTCATGTAGGACATTTATTCTTGTGCGTCGGAGGGTGCGATGACGGTTTTCGACTTTTTCACACTACTGGGCGGCCTGGCCATGTTCCTGTTTGGCATGCACATCATGGGCGAGTCGCTGGAGAAGAAAGCGGGCACCCGGCTAAAGCCCATACTGGAACAGCTGACCAGCAGCCCCATCAAGGGCGTACTGCTGGGCGCTGGTGTTACGGCGATTATCCAGTCGTCCTCCGCCACAACGGTCATGGTGGTGGGGTTTGTTAACTCCGGCATCATGCAGCTGGGGCAGGCCATTTCTGTGGTCATGGGCGCCAACATTGGTACCACGGTTACCGCGTGGCTGCTGTCGCTGACAGGCATTCAGGCAGACAATTTCCTGCTGACGCTGGTCAAGCCCGCCACCTTTTCGCCCCTATTGGCGTTTGCGGGCATCATATTGCTGATGAGCAACAAGCGCCACCGTGATACCGCGGGCATCTTCCTGGGCTTTGCGGTGCTGATGTTCGGCATGGAGCAGATGTCGGGTTCTGTGAAGGGGCTGGCGCAGGTGCCGGAGTTTACGCGCCTGATGGTGCTGTTTTCCAACCCCATCGTGGGCGTTCTGGTGGGTGCTGTGGTAACGGCCATCATCCAAAGTTCGTCCGCATCGGTTGGTATATTGCAGGCCATCGCCAACACCGGCACGCTGACATACGGCGCGGCCTTTCCCATCATCATGGGGCAAAACATTGGTACATGCGCCACGGCGATTATTTCATCCATCGGCGCCAACCGCAACGCAAAGCGCGTGGCTGCGGTGCATCTGCTGTTTAACCTCATAGGCACCATCGTGTTCATGGTGTTCTTTTACGCGCTGCACGGGCTTATTGGCTTTTCCTTTGTTGGCGAGTCCATCAGCGCCTTTGGCATCGCGGTCACGCACACCACCTTTAACGTGCTGTCCACCATCCTCATGTTTCCCTTTATGAAAGGGCTGGAGTGGATGGCCCGCCGCATTGTGCCCGACGATAAAAAGGCCGAGCGCTTTACTCTGCTGGATGAGCGCCTGCTGATGACCCCGCCGGTGGCCATTCAGCAAAGCCGCCGCCTGGCCGTGGATATGGCTCAGCACGCCCACCAGGCCTGCATGGCGGCCGACACCCTGTTTGACCACTATGACGACGCGCAGATGAAGATTGTGCTGGAAAACGAGGAGCTCATTGACCGCTACGAGGACGAGCTGGGCAGCTACCTGGTGCAGGTGGCGTCCCAGGCGCTGTCGGAGGCGGACAGCCGCGAGGTGTCGAAGCTGCTGCACATCATCGGCGACTTTGAGCGCATCAGCGACCACGCGCTGAACATGGCCAACGGCGCCGCGGAACTGCATGAGAAGAACCTGGCATTTTCGCCCATTGCCGTCCAGGAAACCAGCACCATGCGCGCTGCTGTACAGGAGATACTGACCCTGGCGGTTCGTAGCTTTGAAGACAATGACTTAAACGCCGCCGAACAGGTGGAACCGCTGGAGCAGGTGGTGGACCTGCTGAAGGATGAAATCAAGGCCCGCCACGTGCAGCGGCTGCAGGCAGGTGCCTGCACCATCGAACTGGGCTTTGTTCTGTCTGACCTGCTGAACAACCTGGAGCGCATCGGCGACCACTGCTCCAACATCGCGGCGTCCGTCATCGAAATCGAGCGCCGCGGCGCCATGGGCGCCCATGGCTACACCAAGAGCCTGTACAGCGGGTCGCAAAGCGCGCGGTTTAACGAACTGTACACCCAGTACCTGGCCTCGTACGACCTGACCGCCATCCCCGTGGAGGGGGCAGAGGCACCCGAAGCCGCCGTTGAAGGCAAAGCCTGAGCAGCTGATTGCCCCTCACCGCGTCGCCAAGTTACCGGGATTCCGCCTGGCCGTTCAGCCGCGAAAACTCGTGCTTGCATCCCGCGCTTTCTGGTGGTATACTACTTGCGCTGTCGAAAAACGGCGCCTGCGCTCTTAGCTCAGCTGGATAGAGTGTTTGACTACGAATCAAAAGGTCGGGGGTTCGAATCCCTCAGGGCGCGCCACAAGAAAACCCCGTATCCGTCAAGGATGCGGGGTTTTTGCATGTCAAGGATTTCTTGGTTGAAAGCATTGTTGCCGGAAAGGATCTGATTCCCTAAGCCTATTCTGTCCAACTTAGTTTAAAGCCAAGGCGTTCAAAAATGTTGGGATCCGGAGCGCTGTAACCTGGCAAGGCCAGGTCAACCAATTTGCCCGCAAATCGTCCAAAGGAAGCCCGGTAATGAACAGCCGATTTAACCACCAGAATCTTCTGTTTTTCGGGCGCAATACCACACGCGCGAAATCCTTCCGCATCCAGTACCTGTGTGCGGTTTGTGCTGAGGACAACGCGATTCCCGGACACATTTAACACGGCGCATGGCCCCATATCCACAAGCAAGCCTCGCTCCATGGCGTCCTGATTGCGGTACTTACCATCCAGGAGTTTTTCAACGATGCCCGTCACCGGCAGCGGACCGCCGGAGAGACGTCTGTCGCTCATGCCGCTGATGTCCAGTGAAACCGTTGCTCCGATGCCAGCCGCCATGCAGCGCTGAACGTTTTCGGGATCCCTCAAAACAGCCACCGCCGCGCCTGATATCATTCTTTCCAGTATTCTGCGCATAATGTGCGTGGTATCACACAGGCCGCCGGCACCGGGGTTATCAGATCCGTCCCCCATAACCACCGGGCCCGGCAAATCACCCATGGTCATATCCAAGGCTTCATCCAGCGGTGTATAGTGCCGCTTTAGCGTGTCGCGACCCCTCCAAATCGTCTGCGATAACTCCTCGGCTATCTGTTCCGCCTTTTGTTGATTGTTGTCGGTAATCACCATCACGGACATACCCATTTCGGGTATGTTTGATGGGAAAAAGCCGTGGGCGATTCTGGCAAAGCGCACGCCAGGCTCCCGCTGATACCGCTTGGCCATATCCAAAAAGACACCAATTTCCGGAAGGGAGGTAGGGAACAAGGGTAGCAAGTAGGGAATGCGGCGGTACGCCATGGTCGGCACACAAGCACCCGAAAGGGTGTCCCTCAGAAGTTTGGCCGCATCCTGCCCCAATATATAGGAGTCTATGTGTGGGTACTCTTCACACGGGATGAGTGCGGTTGCATGCCTCGCCATTTTTCTGGTGATGTTGCCGTGCAGGTCCAGGGTGACGATGATTGGTACACTCTCCCCAACAACTTCACGCAGACTTTCCAGAAAGTCGCCTTCCGCATCCGGATGCCCTTGAGCTACCATCGCCCCATGAAGGCTGAGGTATACCCCATCGAAAGGGGCCATCGCCAAGCATGTTTTCAGCACTTCATTTAAGGCGAGATCATACATTTCCTTGGTTACAAAGCCGGACGGGCCCGTCGAAAACAGAATGGATGGAATCAGTTCATAGCTTGGATCATTCTTCAGAACACGCAGGAAGCCGTTCAGGCTGCTTTCCTCGCCTTCATCCTGTTCAAGCATGTCCGGTCCAAAGTACATTTTCCTCTGCCGAAATGCCTCCATGTCCGCCAGCATAGGACAAAAAGTATTGGTCTCATGTGAGAAGACGCCGACCAAAATGCGGTATTTCATTCAACCTGCCCCCACAACGGATGTCCACATCATGAAAGAAGGAGAAGCGGACCCGAAGGTCCGCTTTCCTTAACCGTCAACTAACTCTTCGAGGAAACTACTGCTGATTCCAGCTCCACTCCTGGATATACCACGGGCATTCGTTGGACGGGTATACCTTGGCGTTTAAATCCTTAGCCCATACATAAGGGATTTGCTTGTGCTGGATGGGCACATAGGTCGCCTCATCAACGATGATTTTCGAGATTTCCTTGTACAGCGCGAGCCGCTCTTCCGGATCGGTGCTCCGCTCTGCCTTCGCAGCCAGCTCGTCCAGTTCGGGATTGCTGTTGAAGGCATAGTTGCTTGAGCCAATGCCGGAAGTGACATACTTGTTCAGGATGTACGCCATGTCGGGCTTGTACTCGGCACCGGTTGTACGCATTGTGTGCGCTCCGCCCGCGGTGTCGACGTTTTCTGTGGCTCTGAGGCTGACTTTGATACCAACTTGACCCCACGTGTCCTGAAGGTTGTTGGCAATCTTCTCGTGGTAGCTGCCCGGAATGTACTCAAGAACAACACCATAATCGTCCAGGTTCACGCCATCCGGGAATCCGGCTTCAACCAGCTT
>CAYFSN010000070.1:0-10836 GCA_964345845.1 uncultured Christensenella sp. | reverse complement strand
CAGGCGCGATCGCCTGAATTACAAAGGAGGATGTATCATGAAACGCACCCTGTCCCTTCTTTTGGTAGCCGTCATGCTGTTGGGCATTGGCCTGGTGGCGGCAGCCGAAGAAAAACTGACCATTTCCCTGTACTATTCTGACAACGCCACCCTACCGTTCAGGGAGGATTGGCCCATGTTCCAGCTCATCCAGGAAAAGTATAATGTTGACCTGCAGCTGGAGCCCATCCCGATTGCGGACTATACCACCAAGGTTGGCCTGGCGCTGTCCACAGGTGAAAACGCGCCCGACGTCATTTTGGGCACCAGCACCGGCGGCGTCAACGCCTCCCATGCCTTGAACGGCGCCATCGTGGCGATTTCCGATTATCCGGAATGGACACCCAACTTCAACGCCCGCGTGGAAGAGTTCGGCCTGGAAGATAACATCGAAATGCTGAAACTGGGCGACGGCAAGCGCTACTACATGCCCGCCCTGTATGACAAGCCCTTCTACGATGGCGGCCTCATCTTGCGCGAAGACTTCCTGAAGGCCGAAGGCCTGGAAGCCCCCAAGACCTTTGATGACCTCTACACCATCCTGAAGGCCTACAAAGAAAAGAACCCGGATTCTTATCCGCTGACCACCATCGTTGCCCCCCGGGTGCTGTACCGCATGAGCATGCCTTCCTTTGGCATGTCGGTCGGCCTGAACTCCGCCACCGGCACCAACACCCTCAGCTGGGACTATGACAAGAACGAGTACTTCGCCGGCGCCATTAGCCAGCAGTACAAGGATTACATCACCTTCTTCAATAAGCTGTATGCCGAAGGCCTGCTGGACCCGGAAATGACGCAGGACGCCACCGCCACTTCCCAGAAGCTGGCCACCGGTGCCTCCATGGCCACCTACGGCTACTATGACCAGATTGGCGGCTGGGAGCAGAGCAGCGAAATCGAAGGCATGAAACTGCAGATGTATCCCCCGCTGGAGGGCCCCGGCGGTGCCCACCACCAGCCCAAGAACAGCGTTGGCGGCGGCATCCTGTTCCCCATCAGCACGGCCATCCGTGCCGACTTTGAGCAGGTCGTCCGCAAGGTAGATGAAATCTTCTTCTCCGAGGAAGCCGCGAAAATCTGGTGCATCGGCGAAGAGGGCGTCACCTACACCATGGACGGTGACACCATTGTGTACAACGAAGAAATCCTCGCCTCCCCCGACGGCATCTACAAGTACATGCAAAACGCCTACGGCACCGGCGCTGACGGCCTGCAGCTTGTTTGGTACAATGCGCGGGAGATGACCAAGTACGACGAAAACTACGCCGCCATCAACGCGACCGTAGCCGAAATGCCCGACGCCATCCAGTACATTCCGCCCACGCCGTCCTTTGATGACGCCACCGCGGAAGAAGCCTCCTTGCTGCAGACCACGCTGTCTGACACCTTCGAAGTCTGGAACGACGCCTTCCTGACCGGCAAAAAATCTCTGGAAGCCGACTGGGATGCCTATGTCCAGGAGATGAAGGATAAGGGCATCGAGCAGTTGCTGAGCATCTACAACGAGCACAAGAAGTAAACCATACTACGCAATTGGCCGGGGCCGCCCGCGGGCGGCCCCGTGCCGTCACCAGGGGGAACACGCATGACAAAAAATGACAAGACGTTGAAATCAGCGGATCTGCGCGGCGCGAACAGGCGCTACTTCATCAAGCACTGGGAGCTGTACGCCATGCTGCTGGTTCCCCTGATACACTTTCTGGTTTTCAAGTACCTGCCCATGTTTGGCAACATCCTGGCGTTTCGCCGTTTTAAGCCCCTGACCGGGCCCTACGGTGTGTCGTGGGTGGGCCTCAGGTACTTCCGCCAGTTCATGGCCATGGGCGACTTCTGGCGCGCGTTTTTTAACACGCTGACGCTGTCCGTCACCAACCTGGTCATCAACTTTCCCATTCCCATCATCTTCGCCATTTTGCTAAACGAGCTGCGCAACCTGCGCTTCAAAAAACTGGTGCAGACCGTCAGTTACATGCCCCGGTTTATCTCCACCGTGGTGGTCATTTCCATCCTCACCGAATTGCTGTCCCCTTCCAGCGGCGCCCTCAACCGCCTCATTCAGCAGCTGACGGGTGCGCCGCCCATCTACTTTATGAACGAGGCGCAGTACTTTAGGCCCTTGTACATCCTGACCGACATGTGGCAATACACCGGCTGGAGTGCCATCATCTACCTGGCTGCCATCTCCGGCATCAACCAGGACATGTACGAGGCCGCCCGCATCGACGGCGCCAACCGCTTCCAGCAAATCCTATACGTTACCCTGCCCACCATTTTGCCCACCATCATGGTGATGTTCATTTTGAAGGTTGGCTATCTGCTGTCGCTGGGCTTTGAAAAGGTACTGCTGATGTACACGCCGTCTAACTCCATGGTGTCTGACATCATCGACACCTACGTTTTCCGCATGGGCCTGCAGTCCAGCGCCAACCAGTACTCCTATGCCACGGCCATTGGCCTGTTCAGCGGGCTCATCGGGTTGGTGCTGGTCACGTCCTCCAACTACATGAGCCGCAAGCTGACCGGGGAGGGCATCTACTGATGGAAAAGACAAACAAAGCAATCAACAAAACGCCCCGGCGCATCCGCGATAGCAGCCCGTTGCTGGACGTCGCCATCTGGGTGGTGATGATTCTGGTGCTGCTGGCGTGCGTGCTGCCGTTTATGTACATTATCGCCATGTCACTGTCCTCCTCTAATGCCATTCTCAATAACCGGGTCACGCTGTGGCCCATCGGCATCAACTTTGAGGCGTACCAGCAGATTTTCGACTTTCCCAACTTCTTCAGGGCCTACAAAAACACCATCACTTATACGGTGCTTGGCACGCTGATTGCGCTGTCGCTGATGGTGCTGTTCGCCTACCCCCTCAGCAAGCCCACACTCAAAGGCCAGGGCGTGCTGATGAAGTTGGTGGTGTTCTCCATGTTCTTCTCCGGCGGGCTGATACCAAACTTCCTGCTCATCTCCAACCTGAGGCTCACCGGCACCATCTGGGGCATGGTCATACCCTTTGCCATCAACCAGTTCAACCTGATTATCCTCATTAACTTCTTCCGCAGCCTGCCCGACGAACTGGAAGAGGCCGCCCTGATAGACGGCCTGGGGTATTTCGGTATTCTGTTCCGCATTGTGCTGCCGCTGTCCACCGCAGCGCTGGCAACGGTGGGGCTGTATACCGCGGTGTTTTTCTGGAACGACTGGTTCTACGGGCTCATCTACCTGGATAGCCCGCGCTACCCCGTGATGCTGTTGCTGCGCAACATTGTCAACGGCACAACCATGGTGGGCGATGCCGGCGGCGTGGGCGAAAAAGCCTCTGTGGCCATCGCCATCAAGTCGGCCGTTATCATTACTTCTACCCTGCCCATCATCTTGCTGTATCCGTTCCTGCAGAAGTACTTCATCAAGGGCATGCTGATTGGCGCGGTGAAGGGTTAGGCATCCAGAAACTGCTCCTTTGCCATCAGCGCCGCGCCAAACGCGGCGCTGCGCTTTGCGGGCATCACAGATAAGTGGGGATACGCCGCAAGCAACCGGGCGCGCAGGCCATCCGCCACTGCGGCGTGGTTTTTCAGCACACCGCCGGAAAACGCCAGGACGCTATGCTGCAGACCCAACTTATCGATGACCGGCTGGCAAAGCAAAAACAGCTCCGCTATGGCGCGCTCGGCAATGGCTATGCACGCTTTGTCGCCTGCTTCGATGCCTGGGGTGAGCAGTCTGGACAGGGCCGCTATCTCCTTTTTATCACGCTGCGGCTGATAGACAAAGCGTATCAACGCGCCGATATCCGGCAAATCCAATGCCTCCAGCACCCAGGTTGACAGCACCGTTTGCGGGCCCCTGCCGTCGTGCGCACGCAGCAGGGCGGCAATCATGTCCCGCCCAATGGCATAACCGCTGCCCTCGTCATCCACCAGGTGGCCAAAGCCGCCGGTGCGTGCGGTTTCCGCCTGAGCGTTTTTGCCAAAGCAGATGGAGCCGGTGCCAGCGACCAGCACCGCGCCTACGTTGCCCACTGCGCCCATCAGCGCCGCCTCCTGGTCACCCCGGAAGATGACAGGCCTGGCAAATCCAGCCCGCTCAAGCGCAGCGTGCAGCAGGGGCTCAGCCTGAGGGTTGCTCAGCCCGGCGGTGGCTACACATAGCCCAGCACAGGCATTCGCCCCGCCCGGCAGAGAATTCAGATATTGCACAACAGCCGTCAGCGTATCGGCAATGCTTTCAGCGCTGCCGCTATTGACATTCAATGGGCCAAAGGCATGGGCGGCTATTTCCTTGCCTTGTGCGTTCAGGCACAGCAAGTCCGTTTTGGTTCCGCCGCCGTCCAGGCCTGCAACCCATCCTGCTTCATTGTTGTGTGTGTCGCTTTGCGCCATGGTTCTTCCTCCCCGTATTTCTTCATGCACTGTACACGTTCACCCCTTTGGGGTCAACACGGCGTTTGACACCTCCTGTATGGCCTTACTATAATGATGCCAGTTTGACACCCGTTAGCATACCAGCTCGTACCTGCCGCAGCAGCGGCCCACGAAAGGAACACCCATGGACACTGCTTACAACATTGGCCAGCACCTGTTCGCCGGGTTTGAAGGCTACACCGTGCCGGAAGACTTCGCCACAGCCATCCGAAAGTACCAAATCGGCAACATCATCCTGTTTGCCCACAATGTGCAAAGCGCTAAACAGCTGCACCAGCTGTGCGCTGACTTGCGCGAACTGGTGCTCGATTCCACCGGCACCATCCCCTTCATCGCCATCGACCAGGAAGGCGGCGTGGTGTCGCGGCTTTCACAGGACGCCACCATCATGCCCAGCGCCATGGCGGTCGCGGCCACAGGTGACCCGCAAAACGCCTACCAGGCGGGTCTCATCACGGCGCGGGAGTTGAAGGCCATGGGGGTCAACTTCAACCTGGCCCCGGTCATGGATGTGAACAGCAACCCGGCCAACCCGGTCATCGGCGTGCGCAGTTACGGGGAGGACCCGCAAACGGTCATCCGCTACGCGCTTGAGATGGCCAGGGGCCTGCAAGACGGCGGCGTGCTGTGCTGCGCCAAACACTTCCCCGGCCATGGCGATACGGCAGTGGATTCGCACTACGGTCTGCCGGTGGTGGACAAGCCACTGGTTCAACTAAAAGCCCTGGAACTGGCGCCCTTTCAGGCAGCCATCGACGCAGGTATCCCAGGCATCATGAGCACACACATCCTATTCCCGCAGTTGGAGAGCGACCAGGTACCGGCAACCATGTCCCGGCGCATCATGACCGACCTGCTGAAACGTGACATGGGCTTTCAAGGGTTGGTGCTCAGCGACTGCATGATGATGGGTGCCATCCGCGAACACTTTGGCACCGTGCCGGGCATGGTGGCCGCCCTAAAAGCGGGGGTGGATCTAATATTTGCCTCCCACAGCGCGGACATCGCGGGCGAAGCCGCGGTCAAAATGGCGGAAGAAGTAAAAAACGGCGCCATTGACCCGGATGAACTGACCGCCTCCACGCAGAAGATTCTGCGCTATAAGCAGCTTGTGGACAGCACCCCCGTTCCACCGCTTGACATCGTCGGCAGCCCAAACCACCGCGAAGCCGCACAGAACATGTACCAGGACTCCCTGACCCTTCCGGCCGGCCAACTGCCCCCGCTGGGCGACAACCCCTTCTTTGTGGGGTGTCTGCCCTACCTCACCACGCCCGCCGTCAGCGCGGTCACTACGCCGCTGTCCTTTGCCGACCACATGCAGGCGGCCTTTGGCAGCGGCAAGGCCATCATGCCTGAAAACCCGCAGCAAGCGGATGTGGACGCCATCCAGGCAGCCGCCCAGGGACACACCTGCCTGGTGATCGGCACCTACAATGCGCATTTGCGGCGCGGTCAACTGCAGGTGGTTCAGGCGCTGGCAACCCTGGATATTCCCCTGATATGCGTCGCCCTCAGAAACCCCTACGACTTGGAGGACCTGCCCGCCGGTGCCTTCGGCATCGCCGCCTACGCGTACAACCCCCAGGTGCTTTCAGCGCTTGAAAAACGACTCAGGTCTTAAAGAGGACCGAAAGGACATACTATGCCGGACATGCTGGTGAAACTCTATACACTGCCCCGCGGACAGGACATGTACGACAAGCTCGAACGTGATGGCATCCACATTCGCCGCGCCATGGCCCCTGACAAACTGCGCGTGGTGCCCTGGGTGCAGGAGCACTCCAGCCTGTCCGCCGCTGGTGAATGTGATGTATGCTTTTCCCGCTTTCCCATCAGCTGCTTTGTGGCCACCCACGGCGCCGACATCATCGGTTATGCCTGCTATAACGCGACCTGCATGAACTTCTTTGGCCCGACCAAGGTATTGGAGGCTTGGCAGGGAAAGGGCATCGGCAAGGCCCTGCTGCTTCGCAGCCTGGAAGCCATGCGCGATGAAGGCTACGCCTATGCCATCATCGGCGGCGTTGGGCCGGCCGCCTTCTACACCAAAACGGTGGGCGCCACCCTCATTGAGGGAAGCACCCCGGGCATCTACAAAGACTTCATCGGCCGCCTGCAAAAGGAACACCAGCAATCAGGAGGAACACCATGAGCCATGACCCCTACCTGGCCAGCATCGCCACCGAGCAGGTCAGCCAGCACAGTGCCCGGCTGGACAGCCTAAACGGCCAGCAAATCGCGGCCCTCATGAACCAGATGGATGCCCAGGTAGCGGCCGCCGTGGCCGCTGCCCTGCCTGCCATCGGCCGCGCCATCGACGAAGTTGCGCTGCGCATGCAGGATGGCGGGCGCCTTATCTACATGGGCGCCGGCACCAGTGGCCGCCTTGGCGTACTGGACGCGTCGGAATGCCCGCCCACCTTTGGCGTGTCCCCTGACCTGGTGCAGGGCATCATCGCCGGCGGCGACACCGCCTTGCGCCACGCCATTGAGGGCGCGGAAGACAACCTGGAGCAAGGCAAAGCTGACCTGGCGAACATCAACCTGCGCCCGGAAGACACCGTGGTGGCCATCAGCGCCAGCGGCTACGCGCCCTATTGCCAGGGCGGGCTGGACTACGCCAGGGACATCGGCGCGCTGGCCATCTCGCTGTGCTGCAATCACAACGCCCGGCTGTCCCAACACGCGGACATCGCCATTGAGGTCCCCACAGGTGCTGAGGCGCTGATGGGCTCCACCCGCCTGAAGGCGGGCACCGCCACCAAAATGGTGCTGAATATGCTGTCCACCGGCGCCATGGTTCGCACAGGCAGGGTATACAAAAACCTCATGGTAGATATGCGCGCCACCAACACCAAGTTAAAAGACCGCGCTGCCCGCATCATCGGCCACGCCACGGGCGCCAGTTTTGAAGAAGCCCAGCGGCTCATCGAGCAGGCGCAGGGCAGCACCAAGGCCGCCATCGTGATGAAGCTGACCGGGGCGGATTTACCCGCCGCGGAGCGCGCCTTGAAGGATGCAAACGGCTGGGTCTCCGCCGCGCTGACCGCTCTGGGCTACACCCAGGTGTGATGCCCGCTTGCAACCCATCCCCCTGCACAAGGAAAGGAGGTAACCATGCCCCCAAAGGCCCATGTCCTCAGCGGCATCGACCGCATTTCCGACTATGACCACCTGCTGACGGGGCGGCGCGTTGGCCTGATGACCAACCCCACCGGCATCGACCACGACTTTAACAGCACCATTGACATCCTGCACAGCCGCTATCAACTCAGCGCCCTGTTCGCCTGCGAGCACGGCGTGCGCGGCGACCGGCAGGCAGGCGAGGCGTTCGGCACCTACCAGGACGAGGACACTGGTCTTCTCGTTTACAGCGTCTACGGCAAAAGCCAGCGCATGACCCCGGACATGGTGGACGCCTTTGACATCTTGGTATTTGATATCCAGGACGTGGGCGTGCGGTTTTACACCTACCTGTACTCGCTGGCCTATGCCATGGAGGCGTGCGCAAAGGCCGGCAAGCCCGTGCTGGTGCTGGACCGCGTCAACCCCCTGGGCGGCACCAAACATGGCGGCACCATCCTGGACTTGCGGTTTCGCTCCTTTGTGGGCGACTATGCGCTTCCCACCCGCCTGGGCATGACCATCGGCGAATACGCGCGTTATGTGAAGGCTTACCTGAACCTGAACCTTGACCTGACCGTATCCCCCCTGCAGGGCTGGCAGCGGGCCATGTACCTGGACGATACCGATGTGCCGTGGGTTGCCCCCTCCCCCAACTGCCCCAGTTTGTCTGCAGCGCTGGTGTATGTGGGCACCTGCATTTTTGAAGGCACCAACCTGTCGGAAGGCCGCGGCACCACACAGCCCTTTGAGCTCATCGGCGCGCCGTTCATCCACGCCCGCACACTGGCCGAGCGCATGCGGGAGCATAATCTGCCGGGCTTGCACTTCCGCCCGGCATCCTTCCAGCCAACGTTCAGCAAACACGCCGGCACACTGTGCCATGGCGTACAGATGCACATCACAAACCGCGAGCAGGCGGACCCCATTCTGGGCGCGCTGACGCTGCTGGATGCAGTGCGTGACCTGTACCCTGAGCAGCTGACCTACACTAGTTGGGACGATGGACAGACCTATTCGCTGGATAAACTGCTGGGCACAGACCTGTACCGCACCGGGCAGTTGAACGGCCCGCAGCTGCTTGACCACTTCCGGCCCGCCGTGCATGCCTTCCGGGAGGCAGTGATGCCCCTCTTGATGTACAAATAAACGGCAGCAGCCCATCTGAACCGTCGCAACTTGCCATAACGCTGCACATGGTTTATGATGGGGTCGCTTGCCGCCGGGCAAGGTTCTTGTTTCATCCCGTTAGGCCTTAGAAGGGATGACGCAGGGGCTTTTTTTATTGTAGGGAGGTTCTTAGGTGAAGCAGGACAGTCCAGCACAATTGTTTCGAAGGTATGCCTTGCCGCAGATGGCGGGCCTGCTGTTTAACTCGGTCTATTTCATTGTGGACGGGGTCTTCATCGGCAATCGTCTGGGGCGGGATGCCCTTGCCGCCGCAGCGGTTTCCGTTCCTGTCATTGAGGTGCTCATTGCCCTGGCGCTGGCGCTGACAGGCGGCGCCAGCATACTGATTGGCCGCAGCTTGGGTCAGAGGAAGGCTCAAAACGCACGGCGTGTGTTTGCGCTGTCCCTGCTGATGACCTTGGTGCTGGGCGTCTGTACCCTCTCGGTGGGCCTTTTCATGCCCGACCGTTTGGCGCGGCTGCTCGGCGCTACGCCGGACATCATGGCACCGTCCGTTGCTTACCTCCGCTATATCCTGCTGTTCTCCCCTTTTCTCCTCCTCAGCTTTGTGTTGGGCGGTCTGGTCCGCACCGACGGCAGGCCGCGCCTTGCCATGGTCGCCATGATCATAGGCTCGCTCAGCAACGTGCTGCTGGACTACGTATTCATGTATCCCCTGAACATGGGCATCACCGGCGCGGCATTGGCCACGGGCTTGGGGCCTGTCCTCAGCGTGCTCATCTTGCTGCCGCACTTCCTTATGCGCAGGGGCCAGTTGTACCTCAGCCGGGTGAGGCTGAACCTGCGCGAAGCGGGACAACTGCTGCTGCTTGGCTTTCCGGGTTTTATTCTGGAGTTCACCATCGGCATGCTTACCTTGCTGCACAACCTGGCCATCCTCCGGCAGGGTTATGGGGAGTTGGGCCTGGCAGCCTATCTGCTCATCGGGTACCTGATGCTGATGATGCTGACGGTGTTTCTGGGCCTTGCGGAAGGGCTACAGCCTGTGTTTGCCTACCTGCACGGCGCGAAACAGGGCGACCGCCTGCTGGCGCTGCGGCGCTATGCCCTCAAAGTGGTGACGGTCATTGGCGTTCTGCTGTCGCTTGCCATTGTGCTGTTTTCTGGCCACTTCTACCGCCTGTTCGCGCCGGGGGATGCTGCCCTAACCACTTTCGCCGCCACGCAGTCCCGGTGGTACTTCGGCGGGCTGTTCGCGGCGGGTCTGAACATCCTGCTCATCATCTACTGGCAATCAACAGGGCAATCGCTCCGGGCGCTGTACATCTCTTTGCTGCGCTGTTTGGTGCTGCCTGCCTTGCTGCTGTTTGCGGTGCCTGACTTTGCCGGGCGTACGTTCATCTGGATGGCGCACTCGCTGAGCGAACTGCTCACCGCCGCGGCCGCGCTGCTGTTACTGCGCTACAAGCGAAAGGCATCGCTGTCCCCAATGGTGCATCGCAAAGCGGCATCATCATGACAAAACTTTCTGGCGCCCGGGGCTGGCTCTGGCTTGCGGGCATCAACCTGTACATCAGCGCCTTCACCTTTGGGGGCGGTTATGTGGTGGTGCCCATGCTTCGCCGATACTTTGTGGACCGAAAAAAGCTGTTCACCGAGGAAGAACTGCTCTCCATGGCCGCCATCGCCCAATCTACCCCAGGTGCCATTGCCATTAATCTGTCTGCACTGGCCGGACGCCGCGTGGCAGGTCTGCCAGGTGCCGCGCTCAGCTGCCTGTGCACGCTGCTGCCGCCGTTGGTTGTGCTTGGTTTGGTCTCCGCGTTCTATACCGTGCTTATCAGCAATGCCGCTGTGAATGCCGTCTTCAAGGGGATGCAAGCCGGGGTTGCTGCCCTCATCGTGGACATGATTGCGGACATGTGCGCGTTCATTATTAGGAGGCGTTCCTGGTTCCTTACCGCGCTGATACCCGCTGCCTTTATCGCCAACTTTGTGCTGCATATCAACGTCGCTCTGGTGTTGGGCGGCTCGTGCGTGCTGAGCATTCTTTGGGCGGCACACTTGGCACGAAAGGACGGTAGGTGAATATGCTCAGCCAGCTATTCCTCACCTTCAG
>CAYFSN010000069.1:8385-10864 GCA_964345845.1 uncultured Christensenella sp. | reverse complement strand
GGCACGCAGGCCTACCATGGGGTAGCCCGCCAGCACGCCCTTTACGATGTTCTCCCTCAGGCCCTTTTCAACCGCGGGGATGAAGTTGCGCGGTACGGCGCCGCCGACGACGGCGTCCACGAACTCAAACTCGACATTGGTGTCGCCGATGGGGCTGAACTCAATCCACACATCACCAAACTGGCCGTGTCCGCCGGACTGTTTCTTGTGGCGGCCCTGGGCGGAAACGGTTTTGCGGATAGTCTCACGGTAGGGGATGCGCGGCTCCTGCAGTTGGGCGGCGGCACCAAAGCGGCTTTGCAGCTTGGAGCGCACCACGTCCAGATGGAGGTCGCCCTGGCCGGCCAGCAGGGTCTCGGTGGTCTCGGTGTTTTTCTCGGTGCGGATGGTGGGGTCTTCCTCCACCAGGCGCGCGATGCCGGTGAACACCTTGTCTTCCTCGCCCTGCTTGGCGGCAAAAACGGCCTTGAAGTAGCAGGGTTCGGGGTATTCGATTTCGGGATACTGAATGGGGGCGCCCGGATCACAGAGGGTGTCGCCCGTGGCGGTCAGCTGCAGCTTGCTCAGCGCGCCGATGTCGCCGGCGTTCAGCTGCTGCACGTTGGTCTGCTTTTTGCCCCGCAGCATGAACAGGCCGCCGGACTTTTCATTCTTGCCCTTGTTGGGGTTATACAGGGCGGTGCTGGGGGTCAATTGCCCGCTCATCACCCGCACCAGGGACAGCTTGCCCACAAAGGGGTCGGCGATGGTCTTAAACACAAAGGCGCTGAAGGGCTGGTCGTTCAGGCAGACGCGCTCTTCGGGCTCTTCCGTCTTGGGGTTAATGCCCTCGGCCACAGTGCCGCTGGGCCAGTTGAGGTAATCCTTCATAACGTCCAGCACCTGGGGGATGCCAACGCCGGTCAGCGCACTGCAGCAAACCACCGGCACAATTTTGCCGGACTTCATGCCCGCGCGGAAGCCTTCCAGCACCTCGTCACGGCTGAGTTCGCCATCGGTGAAGTACTTCTCCAACAGCTCATCAATGGCTTCGGCGGAGGCTTCGGTGATTTCGCTTTCAAACTCTTCCAGCATGCCCTGCAGGTTTTCAGGCACTGCTACTTCTTTGACATCCTTGCCCTTGCCTTCGTAGGCTTTGCCTTCCAAGACGTTTACAACGCCTTTGAAGTCGTTGCCGGAGCCAATGGGCACCAGCAGCGGCACCACGGAGTTGCCGTAGCGCTCGCGCAGCGAGGCCAGCACCTTCTGGTAGTCCGCGTTATCGCGGTCCATCTGGTTGAGGATGAACATGCGGCTGAGGCCCTGCTTGTCGGCCAGTTTCCATGCCTTTTCCGCGCCCACGCTGAGGCCGCCGACGGCGCTGGTGACAATGCCCACGGTCTGCACAGCGCGCACGGCGCCAAGCAGTTCGCCCATGAAGTCAAAGTAGCCAGGCAGGTCCACCAGGTTAATCTTGGTGCCCTTCCACTCAACGGGTGCGACAGACGCGCTGATGGATATGCCGCGCTTAATCTCTTCGGGGTCAAAGTCGGTGGTGGTGCCACCATCTTCCACCTTGCCCTGACGGTCGATATGTCCCGCAGCGAAGAGCATGGACTCGGCCAGAGTCGTCTTCCCTTCGCTGCCATGCCCCATTAGAGCGATATTGCGAATCTCCTTGGATTGATAGTCAGCCATGGTGTACCCCCTACAATATTATTAAATGTGCTATTCCCACGTAACGGAAATCATTTTACCATAATCTACCTTATAGAACAAGCAAATCACATTCCCCGGTCGTCTCATCCTCTGTCGGGCTGATGGTATCGTCAGCTGCCGGTCGACTTGTAGTGCCGAAGGCCAAAGCGCCACAGGCCCCACGCCGGTAGCATAAACCACAGGCTGAAAAGCGGCGCCAGCATATAAAGCCGGCTGTCACTGCGGCCAAGCAGGTACAGAAGCGGCCAATACTGCACCAGTGCCAGGGGGATGACGTAGGTCAGGAACCGCAGAACATCCTCTCCATAAACGGAAAACGGATAGCGCCCAAACTCCCGCCCGCCGTCGGTGAAGATGTTCATGAACTCCAGCCCCTCCAGCGTAAAAAAGCTGATGGCGGCATAGATGACAAACAGGCAAAAGAAGACAACCGCGCCGCAGGCAATCATCAGCGCAAGGGTCAGTACCCTGTCCACCGTCCAGTGCACGCCGCTTAAGGGAATGGCCACGACCAGCACAAGCACCGCCTGCAAAAGACGGCTTAGCCGGGTGATGTCCACCTGGGAGGCCAGCACCTGAAACACCAGGCCGCGCGGGCGCACCAGCGCCCGGTCAAAGGCGCCGTTGCCAATCATGCGGGGAAAGGTATCAAAGCCGCGGCCAAAGCACTCCGCCAAAGAAAAGCCCATCAGCACGGTGGCAAAGGCAATCATCACCTCCGGCAGGGTAAACCCCTCCACCGCGTTCACACGGCCAAACATAAACCAGACCCCAAGCAAGG
>CAYFSN010000069.1:0-8375 GCA_964345845.1 uncultured Christensenella sp. | reverse complement strand
CAAAAGACACCTTGTACTGCATGACAGACTTGATGTGCATGGACAGGTACTTCAAATACAGCCGCATTCAGCCCCCCTGCACGATGACGCGGGAAAGCGCCCGGCGCATCAGGCGACGGCCTAGCGCCGCCATGGCCGCCAGCCAAAACGCCTGCAAGGCAATGGTGCCTGCCGCCTCCCACCCCGTGATGTGCCCCACCCACAGCCTGAGCGGCGCGTTTTGCATGGAAGCAAAGGGCAGCAGCTGCGCCACCTGGCGGATCCCTTCCGGGAAAAACGGCAATGGAATGATGGCGCCGGCGAAAAAATCCGCCAAGGCGGCGGCCATGACGCGCATGCCATAGGCGGACAAGGTGAAAAAGCAGGAAATGTAGATAAGCATGACAAAGCTGACCACCACGCCAAGCCCTAGCACCATAGACAGCAAAAACAGCAAAAACTGCCCCACATTGGGCGGAAGCATCAGCCGCATGTCTCCGGGCACAAGAAATGCCACCAACAGCACCGGCGCACAGCGCAGCACAGCCTTGGCCACACGCGTGGCGGCGGACTGGCAGAACCAGCGGTTGTACAGATCAACAGGCCTTGCAAGCTCATAGGCGATGGCGCCCGACAGGATGGCGTCAAAGATGTCCGCGTCAAAAAACCAGGTCATGAACAGCGCCAGCAGCGCCTGCTGCAGCCAAATGTAGGACGCCGTTTGCTGATAGGTCATGGGAAAAGCGGCGGGGTTTGCCCGGTAAAAGGCCGCAAAGGCAAGCAGCTGCATCAGCCCCCACGCAAACTGCGTGGCCAGGCCGCCCAGAGCCGCCGCGCGGTATTGCAGCCCCGCTACAAACCGCATGCGAAACACCGCCGCGTATACCTTCATATCTGGTATTCCTTATAAAGCCGCGCCACCATTTCCTCCGCGCTGATGGCCGTGACGGACAGGTCCAGCACCTCCACCTGCTGGGACAAATGGCCGATCGCCTTGTCCACCGGGCACACGCGGGGGTCTACCTGGGCTACAAGGTGCCCTTCGCGCTGTACGCTGACCACCATGCCGGGGCAGGGTGTAGGCGCCGCACCCACGTAACTGACAGTCAGGGTGCGCTCCGCCTGCACGCCGGATTTCAGGCTTTCCATGGTGCCGTCCAGCAAGATGCGGCCTTTGCCAATCAGCAAAATGCGCCGGGCCAGCGCCTCGATGTCCTGCATGTCGTGGGTGGTGAGCAGCACGGTGGTGCCCTGCGTGCGGTTCAACTCGCTGATGAATTGCCGCACCGCCAGCTTGCTGACGGCATCCAGGCCAATGGTGGGCTCATCCAGAAACAGGATGTCCGGGTCGTGCAGCAGGGACGCCGCCAATTCGCACCGCATGCGCTGGCCAAGGCTCAGGCTGCGGGCGGGGGTAGCCAGCAGCGCTTCCAGGTCCAGCAATGCCGTCAGCTCGTCCAGCCGCTTATGATAGGCGGCCTGCTCCACCTGGTAGATGTCCCGTATCAGCTCAAAGCTGTCCCCCACCGGCACATCCCACCACAGCTGGCTGCGCTGCCCAAATACCACGCCGATGCGGGCCACGTGCTGCTTGCGCTCAAGCCACGGCACGCGGCCGTCAATCACACAGGTGCCGCTGTCCGGCGTCAGCACACCGCTCATGATTTTGATGGTGGTGCTTTTGCCGGCGCCGTTGGGGCCGATGTAGCCCACCATTTCCCCTTCCTTCACGGTGAAGGATACATCATCCAGCGCGCGGATGAGCTCGTATTCCCTGCTGAACAGGGCTTTCACCGCAGCGCCAAAGCCCGGCTTGCGCCGGGCGACCTTAAAGGTTTTGTTGATGCCGTTTAACTCAATCATGGTTCAGTTTTCCCTTGGGTCTGCGTTCGCTTAAATAGGTAAAGCCAAGTATCAAGGCACCGCCCAGCATTTGCAGGGGGGTGAAGGGCTCCCGCAGAAACACCGCGCTTAACAGCACCGCCACCAGCGGGTCTATGAAACTGAGGATGGCGATTTCCCGGCCGGGCATGCTGCGCACGGCGCTGAAGTATACGCAGTAGGTCAGCCCCGTGTGGAAAAAGCCGACGGTCAGCATGGCCGCCCAACCGCCCGCCGTTAGTGTGTCCAGGTGAAAGCCGCCGCCAAGGGCTACATACGGCACCAGCACAACGGAGGCCGCCGCGAACTGCAGCAGCGTGCGGTGCACCGCGCCAATGTCGCTGATGAACTTGTTTAGCATCACCACCGTGGCGTACATCACAGCCGCCAGCAAGCCCAGCGCCACGCCAGCCAGGTGGGTGCCTTGGGCGCCGCCGGGCACCCATATAAGCAGGCCCAGCCCCGCCAGGGTCATGGCAAAGCAGAACGCCTGAAAGCGGGTGACGCGCTCTTTGAAGAACACGGCGCCTGCCACCATCATCAGCACCGGGGCGACATAGTAGCTGAGCGTCGCGATGCTCACCGTGGTGTAGCGGTACGCTTCAAACAGCACCACCCAGTTAAACCCCATGATGATGCCACTGATGAGCAGGATGGGCGCCCGTTTGCGGATGAGCGCGCGGTCCGGCTTTTCACGGCGTATCAGCAGGTACGCTGCCAGAGAAATGGCGGCCAACACCGCGCGGTACAGCGCGATTTCCGCACTGGGCAGCGGAATAACGCGCACAAATAAACCGATGGTGCCAAACACCACCATCGAAAACAGCAGCATCAGCCGGGCGGAGCTCGCCCGGGGCGTTATATCAGTCTTCAACCAGGGCGACTGCTTCAATTTCTACCAACCCGCCCTTGGGCAGGCCCGCCACCGCCACCGTACTGCGCGCGGGCACCGTGCCGTCAAAGTAGCTGCCGTACACTTCGTTGACCTGTGCGAAGTTCGCCATGTCGGTCAGGAAGATGGTGGTCTTCACGACGTAAGAAAAATCAGTTCCCGCTTCCTTCAACACAGCCTTCAGGTTTTTCATGGCGCGGTGCGCCTGGGCCTCCAGGCCGTCTTCCAGGTTGCCGGTGGCCGGGTCAAGACCCAACTGGCCGGAGGTATACACCATTTTGCCGACCTTGACGGCCTGGGCGTAGGGCCCAATGGCAGCGGGGGCGTCCTGGGTGCTGATGGCTTTCAGTTTCACTGTTCATTCCTCCTGTGTCATTGTTTTATCGGTATGTAATATGGCGTACCACACCATGTCTACCCGTTCTCCTTTTAGGAGCACGCTTTGCTTTTCCACGCCTTCCTTTTGAAAGCCAGCCTTTTCCAGCACCCGGCCGGAGGCGGCGTTGGCGCTGGCATGCCGGGCTTCCAGGCGCACCATGCCCAGGGTATCAAAGGCGTAAGCGCACAGCAGTTTCAGCGCTTCGGTGGCCAGGCCGTGCCCCCACAGGCGGTGCGCCAGGGAGTAGCCCACCTCCGCCCTGCGGTTTTGCGGGTCGAAGGCCTGAAAGCCGATGGTGCCCACCATGCGGTTTTCGGCCTTTAACTCAATGACAAACGAGTCCGGCGTGCCCCGCCGGTTGCGGCGTATCATGCTGCGCAGCGCGTCCTTGCTGTCAGACAGCGTGGTGTGGGCGTCCCACAGCACGAAACGGGCGACCTCCGGGTCGCGCGCGTAGGCGAACAGGTCGTGCGCGTCCTGCATCACAGGCAGGCGCAAGCGTACACGCTGCCCCTCCAGCACCGGCGAGCGCGAAAACAGCCCGGGCAGGGATAGATGCCCCGGCTCCTTTTCCGCCGGGCCATTGAGCGGGTGCCCCAGCCAGTCGCGCATTACAGGTGAAAGCCTTCCAGCAACTTCAGCTGCGGAAACACCTCATCAATGGGCTGCGGAACAAGGGTGGGGCTGACAGCCATGACGTATACCCCCAGCGCCAACAGCGCCAGCAGGAACAACAGCCAGAACCCCCAGGCCTTGCGATGCTGTTTCATTTATCCCTCCGCGATTCGGTTGCCCGCCGTGCGCATGTTTGGCGGCAGGCCGTCAAAGTACGGCATCCTGGGCTGTGTGTGCAGCGCCTGGTGGGCCATCAACAGCCCCAGGCTGGTTTTCATATCGGGGAATTCGCCCCGCATCACCTGCTGCACAGCCTCATCAAGCGGCATGGTTTTCAGCCGCAAAAACTCGTCTTCATCGGCATGGGTTTCATGCTGGCTAAGCCCTGTTGCCAGGTACAGGCTGATTTTCTCCGTGCAAAAGCCAGGCGTGGTGATGACCCGGGTCAGCTGCTGCCAGTGGCGGGCGCGAAGGCCGGTTTCCTCCTCCAGCTCGCGCATGGCGCAGTGCAAGGGGTCCTCCCCCGCGAAATCCAGCTTGCCGGCGGGAATCTCCCAGGTGAATTGGTCGTTCACCACCCGGTGCTGGCGCACCAAGGTGACCATGCCCCGGTCATCCACCGGAATGATAGCGGCAGCACCATGGTGGATGACCACCTCGCGCACCGCCTGCCGGCCGTCCGGCACGCGCACCTGCCACTTTTCCACCTTGATGATGGCGCCGTCGTACAGCGTTTCTCCGCTGAGGTATATTTCCCGCAGGCTGTCATCCTGATACATGCTGCTCTTCCTTTCGTTTTTTCAATTATACCGCAAAGACCCGCCCGGGGAAAGGTGGCGCCCGCGCAGAAGGCAGCCATCTCCTTAAAGCGCAGAAAATGTACCGCGCCGGATGCCGTTTTCACACGGCGCGTGATATGATGGCGAATGTACCCACATTTACAGGAGGCCCCATGGACAAAGAACAAGCCCTCATTCCCGAAATCGCCCAGCAGCTGCAGGCCATGCGCCTGCCGCAGGAGCATACCATCGCCCCCGGCGCACCGCTTCCGGACCGCAGGGAAATCGCCCGGCTGATTCGGGAGTTAAAGTCGATATTATTTCCCCGGTTTTTCCCCCACCCGCGGGTGGACGTGGCGGAGGACCTGCTGGGCACCGTGCACCGCCGCCTGATGGAACAGGCGGCACTGGCGCTGCCCTTTGACCAGCCCCGGGATTGTGACGCGTCCTGCGTGGGCGGACGGTTTATCTCCCGCCTGCCCCAGGTAAAGGCGTTGCTGCTCAAAGACGTGGAAGCCCTTTATCAGGGCGACCCCGCCGCCCGCACCCGGGAGGAAATCATCCTGTGCTATCCCGGCTTCATTGCTACGCTCATTCAGCGGCTGGCCCATGAACTGTACCTGCTGAAGGTGCCGCTCATCCCCCGCATGATGACCGAATACGCCCATGAAAAGACGGGTATTGACATTCACGCCGGCGCGGAGATCGGTGAATACTTCTTCATCGACCACGGCACAGGCCTGGTCATCGGCGAAACCGCCCGCATCGGCAGCCATGTGAAGCTCTACCAGGGCGTCACCCTAGGCGCGCGCAGCTTTGAAACGGACGAAAATGGCAACCCCGTCAAGGGCATCAAGCGTCACCCGGACATCGGCAACCATGTGGTCATCTACGCCGGCGCCACCATATTGGGCGGCGACACCGTCATTGGCGACCGCTCGGTCATCGGAGGCAATGTGTGGCTGACCAATTCCGTGCCGCCGGACACCACCGTCTACTTTGACGGCAGCGCCACGGTGACCAAAGAGCGGAAACAACAGGCATAATCAGCTAAAAATACCCGCCGTCCACGCCCCGCACGCTGACCTCGCCCGCGAACAACCGCAGGGGTCCGTCAGGCGTTTGCACCAACAGCGCGCCGCTGTCGTCCACATCCTGGGCGATGCCAGTGCGCTGTTGCCCTTCATGGGTAAAGGCCACCTGCCGCCCCAGCGTCAGACAGTGCGCCCGGTAGGCATCCATGTGGGCGGGCATGTGATTGAGCCCTGCCGTCACCCGGTTGATGATGTCCGCAGCCAGGCGCTCGCGGTCGGCAACCTTCAGCACGGCAGCGGTTTTTGCCAGTTCGTCCGGGAAAGCGGCATCCGCGGTGTTGAGCCCAATGCCCAGCACGGCGTGGCTGAGGCCGCCGCCTTCCGCCAGCCCCTCCACCAAAATGCCGCAGACCTTCTTGCCCTTCAGCAGCAGGTCGTTCACCCACTTGATGTTGAGATCATGCCGGTCATGCTTTAAAACAGCTTCGCGCACCGCCACGGCGGCCAGCGTGGTCAACTGCCCCGGCTGCTGCTGGGGCGGCAACACGATGCTCAGGTAAAGCCCGCCCTGCGGCGAAAAGAAACTGCGGCCCAGCCTGCCCCGCCCCGCGGTCTGGCGGTCGGCCAACACCACGGCACCAAAGGGTGCGCCGTCTTTTGCCCACTGTTTGGCATGCAGGTTGGTGCTGTCTATCACCGAAAAGCACCGAAGCGGTGCTGGGGTTTTCAGGAATTGGCTGATGCGCTGGCTGTCCACGGCAGGCTCCTTTGTTTGATGGTGTCATTGTAAAACCCCGGTGCAGAAGGGTCAACCTACCGTTGAAATCGGACGGTTTTTCCCCTATGCTGTACCCACGGAGGACGACGGATGAACACTGCATTGATTACCGGCGGCACAGGCGGCCTGGGCCAGGCCATGGTGCGGCTGTTTTGCCAGCAGGGCTGGCGGGTGGCCTTTTCCTGGCATCAAAATGAACAGGCCGCCATGTACCTTGCACGACAGACGGGCGCCATTCCCCTGAAAGCCGACCTGGCGGACGAGCATCAAACCCTGCGCCTGTACCAGCAGGCGAAGGAACAGTTGCGCCATGTGGATGCCCTTATCCTAAACGCCGGCATCACCTGGTCCGGGCTCATCACCGATATGGGTACCGCGCGGTGGGACCGGCTGATGGCCGTCAACCTGCGCAGTGCCTTTGTGCTCAGCCGGGAAGCCCTAAAGGACATGCGCCCGCGCGGCAGCGGCAGCCTGGTGTTTGTGACTTCTTATCAGGGCGAACGCGGCGCCAGCTGTGAGGCCGCCTATGCCGCCAGCAAGGCCGGCCTGGTGGGGCTGTGCCGGTCGCTTGCAGCGGAGTGGGGGCCCTGCGGCATCCGCGTCAACTGTGTCAGCCCAGGCGTCATCGACGCCGGCATGATGGCAGATTACACACCCGCCGATAAGGAAACCCTGCGGGCGGACATCCCCCTTGCCCGGTTAGGCACGGCGGAGGACGCGGCCCGCGCAGTGCTTTTTTTGTGCGGCGACGAAGCCAGCTACATCACCGGCCAGGTGCTGGAGGTGGACGGCGGGCTGACCTGAGCCAAACAGATGCAAAAGGCCTGGACGCATAACGCCCAGGCCTTTGATTTTTGGCTTGTTACTTGCTGGCGGGAATGTAGTAGATGCCTTCATCCGGCACCTGGCCGCCCACGGAGGCCGGGTTGGCGGCGAACAGAATGTCAAACAACGGGCTGAGCTGCGCCTGCATGTCCGACCCCACCACGAACACGATGTTGCTCAGCGGGATGGCCTTTTCAGCGATGGCTTCGTTGGGGATGATGCCGGCGGCCACGATGTCCTTGGCGGCATCAGCGGGCTGCTCGTTGACAAACTGCACAGCCTGCTCATAGCGGCTGAGGAAGTCGGCGACCTTGTCCGGGCTCTGCTCGGCAAAGTCCTTGCGCACCACCAGGCAACCCATGGACAGCACCGCGTCTGGCTCTCCCGCCAGCTGCGCGGCCTTCGAAAACGCTTCCGTCACATCAATGGCCACGCGGAAGGCAGGGTCCTTCATCAGCAGGGCGGTCGCCATGGGCTGGGGCAGCATGACCAGGTCCGCCTTACCGGCGGCCGCCAGGGCGGACACCTCGTTGTGCTCGCTTTTATAGTCCAGCGTGGCATCGGTGATGCCATTCTGCTGCAGGATGTAGTTGATGGCATACTCCGGCACAGCGCCCTGGCCGGACAGCGCGATGGTCTTTCCTGCCAAGTCAGCAGGCGTCTGCACGGTGTCGCCCTTTTCCAGAATGGACAGCACCCCCAGGGTGTTGATGGCCAGCAGCTGCGTGGCGCCCTGCGTTTTCTGATACAGCACCGCGGCCAGGTTGGTGGGGATGGCGGCGATATCGTAGTTGCCGGAAACGATGGTGCCCACCAGTTCTTCCGGGGCGGCGGCCAGCTGAATGTCGTAGGCGGCGTTATCTTCAGCGATGATTGGCGCCAGGCTCATGCCGGTGGGGCCGATGAGCCCCCACACCCGCACGGGGGCATCCTGGGCAAAAACAGCAGCGGGCAACAGTGCCGCGCACAGCACCAGCGCCAACAACACGGTCAGTTTCTTCATGGGTTGCATCCTTCTTTCCGGAGGCTTTGCCTCCGCCGGGCAGTATAGCATAAACCCGTGACTTTGTGAACAATAAAACATAATATTTGTTGGTGCGGCGCGCCACGTAAAAGTTCCCGGCTATTGTAGGAACACAGACTGTCAAAGAACCTCCGTGGGAGGTTCGGAGGGCCGAAGCCCTCCGAGTACAATCCGCGCCAGCGGCGTGTA
>CAYFSN010000068.1:5363-10967 GCA_964345845.1 uncultured Christensenella sp. | reverse complement strand
TTTTGAAAAAAAGCGGGGCAAAAAACTATAACTGGGAATAACAGGCATAGCCTTCCGATGGGCTCTCCTTGGCGTCACAGAAATAAGACCTTTCCCCACCCTGGGCTGAACCATGTCCTGAATCGTTCACACGCTAACGCCTAACTTCTAACTCATAACCCCTAACCTCTAACCCCTTAATCCCGTCCCGCTTCCGCCTCCCGCAGTTTCTCGGCCTGGTCAGATTCAGAGATGAACTGGTCCAGGCTGATTTGTCCGTCAATCAGGCGGTGGATGTTGTTTTGCGCGCCCACTCCGGCGCCGGGGTACTCGTTGGCCTGGCGCAGCTCAAAGGCATCCGCCAGGCTGTGCAGGGCCTTCAGCCCCTCGGGCGTCACCAGCCAGTCGTGCTGCTTTTGTTGTTCCAGGTCCTGTGTCATGCGGGCCAGGCGCTCTTCCAGTTCGCGCTTTTCAGCGCCCTCCGCTTGGGCGATGCTGTCCTGCATGGCCGCGATGTTCTGTTCAAACACGGTAAAGTCCATGCCGGCGGACAGGGGTTCATCCGCCCCCGGGTACAAAAGCGGCGCCGTAGCAGGCGCAATGTGTTCCACCATGTACCGCACAAAGCGCAGGGCGGCCTCCGGGTTTTGCGTATGCGGGTTCACCAGCAGCAGCATGGCGTCGGCGCTGGTCACAGCAGGCGTATCCGGCAGCACCCGCAGGGCGATGAAGTCCGTTGCCTCAAGCGCCGCCCCCAGGTACACATCATGCCCGGGGTACAGCACGCGCATGCCCGGCTGTATGTTTTCATAGTCCACAGTCCCCTCGCCAATGCGGGAGAAGTCCGCCTGCAGCAGGCGCGCAATCAGCCCGCGCAGGGGTTTAAAGCGCACGGGCTGCCCCTGGGCGGTCTGCTGCAGCCGCCATTGCGACAACATGTTGTTCAGCAGCACCATCTTGTACACCCGTGCGTCCGCATCCGCCCCAAACAGGCTGATGGACGGATGCTGGTCCGCCAGCTCCATGTGCCAGCGGTCGATGAAGTCAAGCAGCTGGCCATAGTCCCGGGGGTAATCAACTTCGGTCAGCCCCATTTGCGCCCAGGCGGTGGTAAACAAGGCCAGGGCGCTGTAGTGCGCCGTGAAGGGCGCCGCCAGCACCCGGCCATCGCGGGTCAGCGCCTTTTGCAGGTAAGGGTACATGCTGTGCACGGCCTGCGCCACCGCATCATCCTGCCCCAGGTCGTAGTACCAGCCCTTTTCAAACAATGCGTCCAGGTTGTACTGGGACGAATAGATGACGTACACATCCGCCGCGCCCTCACCGGACATCATGTGCAGGGTCAGCGCCGCAGTGTCCTCCGGGTAGTTATCCCGGTAGAGGGGCGCGATGTCCGGGTTGTCCGCCGCAAAGGCAGTGGTGGGCAGGTCCCACACCTGGCCCAGTACCCGCAGGGGCAGCACGTCCGCTGCGTCACCGGGGGCCAGCAGCCAGACCCCGCCAGCCCGCGCGTAAGCTGCCCGGCCATCCGCCAGCACGACCGCGTCGCGCACCTCTAGGTCAGCCGGCAGACGCAGCACGGTCTGGGGTTCGCCAAAGCCCACACTCGCCTGCATTTCCCCCGCCCGCATCAGCCACAGGGTGTCCGTAGCGGGGTTGGCGCGCAGCGCGCGGTAGTCCTGGCTGAGGGGTAGTTTGTCCTCCACCCTGCCGCTTTGCGTGTCAAGCACCCCCAGCACACGCCCGCCGCCTGGGCCGCCCACATTTCGCACCACCAGCGCCTGGCCGTCCCGCCAAGGCGCCGCAAGCGTAGTATCGCCTGTGACCGGCTGCCAGGAAAACCTGTCCAGCCCCGTACGCATCAGCCGGGAAACACCGCTTTGCGCGTCCACAGCCACGGCGTACAGCGCGCCCTGCTGCACAAAGTAGCCCCGGTACACCAGGTCGTCCGCCGCGTCCGGGTTAAAGGGCAGCAGTTGCTCAAACCGGGCGTCCGCCAGTTGAAACCGCCACAGCGGGCCCGCCGCGCCGCCAAGCAGGTACAGGCCGTCCGGGTCCGCCACCAGCTCCGCCGCGTAGGGCAACTGCCCATACTGCCCGTCAAAGCCGTGCGCGGTGAAGTCAGCCAGCTGGGTCAGTTCATCGTTGTGCAGTTGATACAACCCGTCTTCCCGCAGCATATACAGGGTTTGCCCCTGCGCGCAAACCACGCAGAAGGGCACGCCGTCCTCGGGCGGGGCTAATACCTCTGTTCCCTGGGCCAGCGCCCCGGGCAGCAGGCCAAAGGCCATCAACAGGGCGGCGCAGGCCGCCAACAGGCGAATGGATATATATGTGCGCATGGATGGCTCCTTTCGCTGGGGTTGTATGCCGGCACAAACCGTTTCTTTGTGAACAGCATAACAGAAAACACGCGGAAAGCACAGGCTTTCCGCGCGTTGATGACAGGTTTTACAAGTCCGTTACAGGCCCCTTTGGTTGTAAACGCTAACGCATCTGCCCGGCGAAGTCGGCTACGATGCCCTTGGCGTCAATCAGGTTGGGCCGCTCCTTTTGCATGGGCGCAGGCCGCTTGATAAACGGGCCGCGCATTTTGTCCCACCGGCGGCGCCACTTGCCCCGGCGCTCCAGCCGCTCGGCCAGGTCGCGCGAGCCAATGCCGTACACCAGGTAGAGAATCAGCCCGGACACCACCATGATGAACACCGTGCTGGCGTTTCTGCGGCCGGTGGCGTTCACGTTATAGCCATACAGGCCTTCTTCGCGGGTCATGGACTGCAGCACCATGGCGTAGCTGGTGCCGTAACTGCTGGCGAACGTGGCCGACATGTCATACTCGGTAAACAGGGCGTTAAAGTTCAGCGCGAACACCGCCAGCACGCTGGGCAATATGATGGGCAGCTTTACCCGCAGGAAGGTGGTCAGCCCGCTGGCGCCCAGGCTGCGCGCGGCGTCCTCCAACTCCGTATCAATGGCGTAAAACGACGCCTTAATCATGCGCAGTGAGAACGGCAGCTTTACCACCGCGTAGGCGATGATAATCAGCAGGCGCACATTGTCCATGTAGTACAGGTTTTGAAAGCCCACGTACCAGATGTCGTTGCTGTTAAAGAAGGTGCGGTAGCTGTAGCAGATGAGGATGGTGGGCAGCAGCCAGGGAAATAGCAGGCTGTACTCCAGCACCGCGCCGGACTTGCGCAGTTTGCCCTTGCGGTTGCGCTTGAAGATGTAGTTGCATGCCACCACCACGATAACGCAGGCCGCCGCCGCCGCCAACGCCGACAGGATAAAGCTGGTGCGGATGCCCCCCAGGGTGGCTTCGTTGGAAAACACACCGCTGATGGCCCCCTCCCGTACCCGGTAAGTGCCCCGGGATGTGAGGTAGCTGAAGTCCTGCTTGCCAAAGTAGTTGATGGTGGTGAAGGCGCTTAGGTCCAGCTTTTTCATCTGGATGGCGCCGTGGGTCTGGAATGAAAAGATGACAATCATCACCACCGGCGTCATGTAGATGACAAACAGCACATACGCGTAAATGTGGGCGATGACGTTCATGACCGGGTTGTTGATTTTCTGTTTTTGCAGCCGCGCCTTGGTCTTGGACACCGACAGGTAGTGCCCCTTGCGCTCGTACGCGGATAGTATGGTCAGCAGCACAATGGTGAAGATGGCCAATATGATGGACAGCAGCGCCGCCCGTGCCTGGGGAAAGGCTTCATCCGCCACCGACGAACCCGCCAGGCGGACGATTTCCGGGTTGATGCTGTCATAGCCCAGCAGCACCGGCGCGCTCATGGCGCAAAGCCCGGTGATGAAGGTCATGATGGTCAGGCTGAACAGGGTGGGAATCAGCGTGGGCAGCACCACCTTCCACAGCACCTTCAGCGGCCCGGCGCCCAGGTTGCGCGCGGCTTCCACGGTGTTGTAGTCAATGCCGCGGATGGCGTTGCGCAAAAACAGCATATGGTTGGATGTCACCGCGAAGGTCATGGTGAACAGCACCGCCCGGAAGCCGGAGAACCAGTTGGGGTTCATGTTGGGAAAAGCGTTTACCAACAGCGTGGTGATGATGCCGTTGTGGTCGTACAAAAACAGGTAGCCCGTGCCCAGCGCGATGCCGCCGTAAATCAGCGTGGTCATGTAGCCCATGCGCAGGATGGCGGCGCCCTTGATGTCAAAGTATTCCGTCAGCAGCACCATGCTGACACCCACGATGTTCACGGTGACCACCAGCAGCACCGCCAGCTTCACCGAGTTCCACAGGTACTTGGACATGTTGCCCGCCAGGAAAAAGCGGATGACCGCCAGCGGGTCCGTCTGCCCGGCGGCGTTCTTGGTGGTGAATATCTGGGTGATGGTGTTGAGCGTGGGCAGCAACATGAACCCAAAGAACAGGTACACGAAAAAGGCGATGCCAAACACCTTGAACAGCAGTTCGGGCTTGAGGAAATTGTGCTTTTCTGCCTTCATCACGTCTGCGGCACCGCCTTTCCATCGGCGTCATAAATCATCAGGTCACGCAGGCTGATGACCAGCGGCACGCTTTCCCCCGCCTCGTGGATGTGGATGCCGTCGTTTTTCTCCACCGCGCGCAGGGTCTGGCTGCCCACATCCAGCGTGTACTTGATGTACAGCCCGTAGTACTCGCGGCTTAATACCCGGCCTACCAGCCCCGCCTGGTTTTCACCGGGCTGGGCGTCCAGCCCCAGCCGCTCCAACCGCAGGTAGTGGCTGTGCTTATCATTCAGCGGCAGGCCCGCCTCCTTTAGCGTGCGCACCAAGGGCGCCTCCAGGCGGTTGATGTCGCCGACAAAGTTGCAGACAAACTCGGTGGCGGAGTGGTTATACACTTCGTTGGGCGTGCCGATTTGCTCGATATAGCCTTTATTAAACACCGCGATGCGGTCGCTGAGGGTGAGCGCCTCCTCCTGGTCGTGGGTGACGTAGATGGAGGTGATGCCGAAGTTCTTCTGCATGTCCTTCAGTTCATTGCGCAGCTGCACGCGCAGCTTGGCGTCCAGGTTGCTCAGCGGCTCATCCATGCAGATGATGACCGGGTCGTTGACCAGCGAGCGCGCGATGGCTACGCGCTGCTGCTGCCCGCCGGACAGTTGACTGACCGCCTTTTGCAGCTGCTCGTCGCTCAAGTCCAGCTTGCGGGCGATGGCCTGCACCTTCTGGCGGATTTCGTCCTTTTTCAGTTTGCGTATCTTCAGCCCAAAGGCAATATTGTCAAACACCGTCATCGTGGGAAACAGCGCATAGCTTTGAAAAACGATGGCGATGTTGCGCTCCTCAATGGGCACGCGGGTAATATCCCGCCCCGCCACGTGCACCGAGCCCTGCACCGGCTCCACAAAGCCGGTGATGGCCCGCAGGGTGGTGGTCTTGCCGCAGCCCGAAGGCCCCAGAAACGTAAAAAACTCCCCCTCTTTCACATGCACATTGATGTTGTGCAGCGCGGTGAAGTCACCAAACTTGACGACGATGTCCCTCAGATCAATCATGCGGGCACTCCTGTGTTCTATAAAATTGCTGTATGTTGTGCGGTAAATGAAAATGCGGGGCTGCCGCTGAGCGCGGCAGCCCCGACGATGTGGTTAGTTGGCCGCGGGCTGGGTCAGGGTG
>CAYFSN010000068.1:0-5353 GCA_964345845.1 uncultured Christensenella sp. | reverse complement strand
GGCCGCGGTGGCGTCCGCCCAGAAGAAGCCCAGGTTGGTCATGATGTTGGTCCACTCGCTGGAGTGGGCACCCACGTATTCGGCGTAGGTCATGTCGGTGCCTTCTACTTTATCCAGCGACAGGTTGTGCACCTGGTAGATGGCGGGCACGCCGTCGGGATAGAGGATGGCGGCCGCTTCCACGTTGCACGGATAGCTGTCAAACTCTTCGCCCCACATGGCCTGTACTTCGGTGGAGCCAAACCACTCGGCGAACGCCTTCACGGCTTCGGTCTGCTCTTCGGTACGGCCTTCGCGGTCCAGGATGCCCAGGTATTCAGCGATGTAGTAGGAGCCGTCCTTGATGTCCACCAGCGCCCAGTTTTCAGGATGCAGAGTGCCCTTCAGCGGGGTCTCGCTGGCCTCGGCGGCCATGTCAATCTTGCCGTACAGGGAGGACGAGTAGAAGGTGCCCACCTGCACATCGCCGCGGTTCAGCGGGTCAAAGCCGTAGCTGTCGCCGGTGAACTGGCCGTTAGCGCTGTACTTCCACAGCATCTTCCAGCCATCCAGCGTGATGCCGCCGGCCGGGCTGGTGGGGTCCGCGTAGGGGTACAGCAGGGAGCTGTTGATGTTGGCGTTGGTGGTGCCGCCCACACGGCCCTGGCGGTACCAGGTGTAGTCGGTGTCCACCAGGTCGGCCCAGTGGTCAAACGCGAGGGTTTCGCCGTTGGTGCCCAGTTCGTCGGTGCGGTACAGCATCAGGATGTTCTGGATGACCAGGCCATAGGCGTAGCCATCGTACTTGTACTCGCCAACCAGGTCGGCCCAGGTGGGCGTCCACTCAAGCAGGCGCACGTTTTCGTAGGTGCCGTTCACCACCTGGCTCCAACGGGTCTCGTTGAGGCCAAAGAGGATGTCGCCGTCCTTCTTTTCGTTGGCGGCCTGAATGGCGGCCGTATCGCCGGAGATGACGGAGTTGTCGTCAATGGAGATGGTAAAGCCCGCCGCCTTGGCTTCGTTAATCAGCCAGGTGGTGCGCTCGGTGGAGTTGGAGTTGGAGTAGATGCGGATGGTGTAGCCGGAGTAGTCCTTGTTCTCCGCCAGGGCAACGCCCATCACGGACAGCAGCAGCACCGCTGCCAGGGAAAGCGCCAGGAACTTTTTCATTGTGCCTCCTCGTGCCGTATTAACGGCCATTTGTAATTTGGTTTCCTCAATTGTAGCAAAGGCGCATATGAAAATCAATAAGGCGGCATCCCACGCACCAAGATGCACAGGTGTGTCAAGCGAATAGGGCGCTTCATTTGATGAAGCGCCCCAATGTGTCAAAGAACCCAGTGGAATGTACGCCCCGCCGCGTCCCGCGGCGGAAGAGAATGGAGGGTACGCTGACGCGGTAGACGGCTAAAATCCTAACCGTTGAAAAACCTCAGTTTTTCAACGGACCAGCGGTTCAGCGGAAGCCCGGCAAGTTGCACGCGCGGCCCCAGGCTTCTATCAGGCGAACGCGCACCACGCCCTCAATGCTATGCAGACGGTGCAGTACCTCCGGCGGCACGGTGCCCGCCACCTCAAACAGCGTGTAGGCAATATCCCCGCGGGAGCGGTTCAGCAGGTTTTCAATGTTGATGCCCGCGTCGCCCAGCGCGTCCGTAAAGGCGGCCAGCATACTGGGCGCATTGCTGTGGATAATGCACAGCCGCGCGTCGCCGGAGGTAGGCATGGAGGCGTTGGGCAGGTTGACGGAGTTGCGGATGTTGCCGTTTTCCAGGTAGTCCATCAGTTCGTGGGCGGCCATCAGCGCGCAGTTGTCCTCGGCTTCTTCGGTGGAGGCGCCCAGGTGCGGGATGGAGATGACCTTTTCATGCCCTAGCAGTTCGGGTGTGGGAAAGTCCGTCACATAGGCGGCCACCTTGCCGCTGTTCAGCGCCGCCAGCAGGTCTTCAGACACCACCAGGTCGGCGCGCGCCAGGTTGATGATGCGCACGCCGTCGCGCATGCGGCTGAGCGCCTGGGCGTTTATCATGCCGCGGGTGTCGTTGGTGGACGGCACGTGCAAGGTCAGGTAGTCCACCGCGCCAAACACCTCCTGGAAACTGGCGGCGCGCTCCACCCCGCGGCTGATGCCCCAGGCAGAATCCACCGACAGGAAGGGGTCGCAACCGATGACGTGCATGCCCAGTTCGTGGGCGATGTTGGCCACCAAGCCGCCCACCGCACCCAGGCCAATGACGCCCAGCCAGCGGTTTTGTATTTCGCTGCCGGCGAAGGCGCCCTTCCCGGCCTCCACCTGCTTTTCCACGTCCGCCTGGCCGCTTAGGCCCCGTGCCCAGGCAATGCCGCCCACCACGTCGCGGGCCGCCAGCAGCAGCGCCAGCACGGTGAGTTCCTTGACAGAGTTGGCGTTGCCGCCCGGGGTGTTGAACACCGCGATGCCCTGTTCGGTGCAGCGGGCCAGCGGGATGTTGTTCACCCCGGCACCCGCGCGGGCGATGGCCAGCAGCTCCGGCCCGAAGGCGGTCTCATGCATGTTGGCCGAGCGCACCAGGATGCCCTCGGGCGATGTGATGTCGGTGCCCACCGTATACTTTTCCGCGTCAAAGGCCTTGATGCCGTGTTCGGCAATGCGGTTGAGCAGCTGAATCTTTCTCATGTTCTCCTCCTATCCCTTGGGGTTGCGGGCGGCAAAGTCCGCCATGAAGGCGACCAGCGCCTGTACGCCCGCCTCGGGCATGGCGTTGTAGATGGAGGCGCGCATGCCGCCGGCGGAGCGGTGCCCCGCCAGGTTCTTAAGCCCCCGGGCGGCCGCCTCTTTTACAAACAACTTGTCCAGCGCCTCATCGCCTGTTTTAAAGACCACGTTCATCATGGAGCGCGCGTCCTTTTCCACCGGGGCGATGTAGTAGTCTTGCCCGTCCAGCCAGTCGTAAAGCAGCGCTGCTTTGCGGCGGTTGATGGCGGCCATTGCTTCCAGGCCGCCGATGTCGTCACGCAAATAGTCAAACACCAGCTTGGCCATGTAGATGGCGTAGGTGGGCGGTGTGTTGTACATGGAGTCGTTTTCCGCCATCACCTGCCAGTTGAGCATCACGGGGGTATCCGCCCGCGCGTGGCCCAGCAGGTCTTCCCGCACGATGACCAGGGTGAGCCCCGCCGGCGCCACGTTTTTCTGGGCGCCGGCGTACAGCACGCCAAAGCGGCTGACATCCAGCGGCTCCGACAATATGCAGCTGGAAATATCCGCCACCAGGGGGATGTCCCCGGTGTCCGGCATGTCGGCCCACTTGGTGCCGTAGATGGTGTTGTTCAGGCAGATGTGCACGTAGCTGGCGTCCGGTCGGAAGTCTTTCGCCGATAACTTGGGAATGTAGGTATGTCCGCGGTCCTTGGTGTTGGCCACCTCGCGGATGTCGCCGTACTTTTGCGCCTCCTGCAGGGCCTTGCCGGAAAACTGTCCAGTAACCACGTAGTCCGCCTTGCCGCCGGGCGGCAGCAGGTTATAGCACACCGCGGAAAACTGCAGGGTGGCTCCGCCCTGCAAAAACAGCACCTTGTAGTTGTCCGGGATGCCCATCAGCTGGCGCAGGCCCGCCTCGGCCGACTGAATGATGTCCTCATAGTCCTTGGAGCGGTGGCTCATTTCCATTACGCTCATGCCGCTGTCGCGGTAACAGCACAACTCCTGCGCGGCCACCTCCAGCACCGGCAGCGGCAGCATGGATGGCCCCGCTGAAAAATTATACACGCGTTCCATGGGTTCCTCCTGAAAATATTCAGTCGTTTATGGCATCGGGTGCAAACCCTTCTTCATAATAATGCACTTCATCGCCCGCGTCCAGCACCGCCCGGCGGCGCTCGGGGATCATGTCGGCCGGCAGAGCGTTCACCGGGAACCAGCGCAAATCGTCACATTTGTCCGGCTCCATGATGGCGGGCTCGCCCCGCCAGCGTGTGGCTTCAAAGTATCCGTTGACGTAAGTATACCCGGAACGCACCAGCACATTCCCCATGGCGCGAAAGCGCAGGTCGTCAGGCGCTATGTCGATACCCAGCTCTTCCCTGGCCTCCCGGCACATGGCCTGCCGCATGGACTCGTCCTTTTCCACCCGGCCGCTGGCGGCCGCATCCCACAGGTTGTCAAGCACCTCCACGTTTTTGCGGTGCTGCAGCAGCGTTTGCCGCACGCCGTCCACCTTGCGGAACATCAGCAAAATCACCGCCGAGCGCATCACAAAGCCGGTTGTATTTTCCATGGTTTTTCCCTCCAACAGTTGCGGCCAGTGTACCGCCTTTGGCCGCTGCTGTCGAGGTGATAGACGCATATCGTTTACAAACCGGCTATATGCTTTTAACACGGGTTCGGGTATACTTAGACTATGAAGGGGGGTGTGCGCATGAAACGCAGAAAGGTATTGCTGACGGTTACCGGTGTCGCCAGCGATTTTGGTGAGACCGATGACGCCATGCGCCTGACCACGGTGGGCACCCTCACCGGGGAAAAGGACAGTTGGAAGCTGCGCTACGAGGAGAACCAGCCCGACACGCAGGAGAAACGCCGCGTCACCATGACCATGGACCAGGGCGTGGTCACCATGGCCCGGGACGGCAGTTGGGGCACCAACATGGTCTTCCAGCAGGGCCGCCGGTTTGAAACCAACTACGCGACGCCGTTTGGCGACTTTGGCATGGGCATCTTCCCCACACAGGTCAACTACAAGGTGGATGACAACGGGGAAGGCGAAATCGCGCTGAAGTACCAGCTGGACATCCAGGGGCAGTTTACCTCGGTCAACGACCTGAAAATCAGCTTTTCCGCCCACAAGCAGGCATGACGCTGCCCACAGCGGACGACATCAAAACAATCATCGCCGCGCCCTGCCTGGTCCGTCCGGACAGGGCAGGGCGCTCGCTTTTCATCAGTGACTTTGCGCGCCGCTTGGGCGTGCAGGCGCCGCAGGCCGCGCATCGGCTGGCGAAAGCAGGCTTTGTGCTGACCCCGCTTGCGGGCGGCATGACCCTGATCGACTGGCCAGCACATGCCTACCTGGCCTGGTATCATGCCCAGCCCGTACCGAATGCGCCCATGGGGCACGACAGGTCAGCCGCATTATGGCACATGCTGATGCGCCACCCGGCACCCATTGAAACGCAGGATGCTGCCGTACTTTGTCAGGCGCTGCGCTTGGCCCTGCTCAATGAACAAACCAAGCTGCTTGACCTGCTGGAAGCCGCCTTCGCCCGCGCCCTGAGAGCGCGCCAAGCGGTGCCCCATCACGCGGTACTAGTCCTCAACCTCTAATCAATCCCATCAATGCCTACCGAAAGGAGTGCCCCATGCTGATTCGCTATCACGGCCATGCTCAGTTCCTGC
>CAYFSN010000067.1:0-11196 GCA_964345845.1 uncultured Christensenella sp. | reverse complement strand
AAAAGGCTTGCCGCGCCACCGTACACGCCGCTGGCGCGGATCGTACTCGGAGGGCCTCGGCCCTCCAAACCTCTCACTGGGTTTCCTTGATAGTCTCCCTTGGCACGGTCAAAATGGAAATGAGTTTGTTAAGCCCCATTCTTGTGTGTTACCATGCCCCCAACCAACATACGGAGGTGAACCCATGCGCATTGGCCTGTGCCCTCAACTGTCCCTGGAGGGAAACACCGAAGAGAACCTCAGCCGCATAGAAACCTGCGCCAAGGAAGCGCAGCGGCAGGGCCTTTCGCTGATTGTGTTTGGCGAGGCATACCTGCAAGGGTTTGACAGCCTGCACTTTGACCCGCAAAAGGACCAGGACATCGCCGTCACCATCCACAGCCCGCTCATCGACCAGGTGAAAGCCTTGGCCCAGGCGCACGAAGTGGCCATCGGCTTTGGCTTTCACGAACGGACAGACGATGAACAACCCCGCTTTTACGCCGCCTACATGGTGGTCGGCAGCCAGGGTGAAACGCTGTGCCACTACCGCCGCATGTCATCCGGCTGGCGCTACCCCGATAGCCCAGCCTGCTACCGGGAGGGTACGGCGCCGTGTACCTTCACGCTAAATGGCCTCACACTGGGTGTGATGATGTGCGGCGACTTCTGGGAGGACTTATTGATGCCAACCTGGCAGCAGCTGGATTCACAGGTGGATGCTTGGCTGTGGCCGGTGCACTGCGACTACCCGCTGGCGGACTGGCTGAGCGGCACGCGGGATGAATACCGGGCGCACACAAAACACCTGGAAAAGCCGGTGTTGTTTGTCAACAACCTGCACGCTGACACCGACCGTGCCCGCGGCTGCGCGGCCCACTGGCACCAGGGGCTGGTGGTGGCTGAATACCCCGCCGGGGAACCTGGCATGTTGACCACAAGCATTCCATAATTGTACGACTTGATATACCAAGGGCCCTGCTTTCGCAGGGCCCTTAGCATTACTCTTTTTGCGGTTACTGGTATTCAGCCGCCACAATGACGCCGCCCACGTTGTCAGCCGACGCCGTGTAGCTGGACGCGCCGCCAGGGATGGCCACCTGCACGTCTTCGGGGCCGGTTTCCACGCGGAAGATTTCGTACTTCAGTTCGCCGTTTTCAAACACCGCGATGTGCTTTTGCTCGATGAGGTACTCCACGTACTCTTCCAGGGTGAAGTCCTTCTCGTGCATCACCAGCGCGTGGGGCACGCCCACATAGCGGTAGGTGTCCATCTTCAGGCCAATGCCGGTTTTGAAGGACTTGTCCACCACGCCCGGCACGGGGTAGCCCGCCACCGGGAAGCGGAACACATAGCCATACTTGTGGGCGTTTTCATACAGCCACTTGGACTGCTCGCTTTCAAAGAAGCGCATCTGCGCAACCGTCGGGTCGTTGGCGGAATACAGCCGCACGTTGACCGACTGGCCGGCCTGGTAGTCGCTCTCACCGGGATAGCTGACCAGTTTGCGCACCTGTTCGTCCAGCGCGGCGCCGGTGTAGCGGGCATAGCGCGCCTGACCGGCTTCGTTGTTCCACAGGTCGGTCTGCGTCTGGATGGTGCGGTAGGCGTGCTCCACCATCAGGTTTTCCATGCCTTCGGCACGGGCGTCGCTGAACATGGTATCAAGCGCCGTGACCGCCGCCGGGAACAGCGACAGCGCGCGCGCACGGGTGGCCACGCGGCGCTCAGACCCGTCCATGATGCTCACCAGGCTGTCTTCCACGCCCGCGAAGTCGGCCGGCAGCGGGTGCCAGCGGTTCACCACCAGCAGGCCGCCCGTCAGCGCGTCCGCGCGGGTGATGGTCTGCGGGTCTTCGCCGTTTACAGGGATGCCCTTGAGCGAGACAATGTCAATGCCCTCGGGCTTCGGCTCCGGCCAGGGCGCGGCTTCCACTTGCCCTTGCTGGCTTTGCTGCGCCAGCACCTGCTTGTTATACTCCGCGATGAGCTCGTTGTTGTGCTCAATGACCGCGAGCTGCTGCTTTTCCCACTGGCTTCTCTGGTAAGAGTCCGTCAGCAGATAGGCTGTCAGGACCAGCACAAACAACACCAGCAACACAATCACGATGCGGATTAGCTTGCGATAGGGGTCGGCCTTCCGTACCTGGGACATGCTCTTCATCCTCTCCATAGGGCGCCGGCGGAACGCAGGCGCGCGAAACTGGTTACTCTACTGAAGTTTATAACAGAAGTATGACGAAGTGTCAATCTTTCCTTCATGTTTTGGGGGATTCCGGCGTCTCCTCATCGCTGAGCAGCGTAAAGATGCGCTCCATGGCCTCCTCCTCGTCCTCCCCGCGGGTGATGAGCGTGAACACGCGCCCGGTGTGCCGGGTGATGGACAGCAGCCCCAGCATGGACTTGCCGTTGATGGTGGCCGTGTCCCCCTCCAGCAAAATCTGCGCGCTGTAGGCGTTGGCCGCGCTCACCAGGCGGATGACCCGGTCGCGGGACATGGGCAGCGGCCCGGTGATAACGATATGCTTTTGTTGCATGCAAGGCCCTCCCGTCTATGGTGCTGGGTCGGTTTCAGGGGCAATGGTGCGGGCGATGTCCATCAGCCGGCGCATGCGGTGCTGCACGCCGGACTTGGTAAGCGGCGGCTTGAGCATCTCGGCCAGTTCCTTCAGCCCGGCATCCGGGTTTGCCAGCCGCAGCCGCGCCAAGGTCTGCAGGTCGTCCGGCAGGTCGGCCAGGCCGCGGTTCAGCGAAATAGCCGTCACCGCGTCCACCTGGCGCTGGGCGGCGGACAGCTGCTTTGACATGTTGGCGGTGTCGCAGTTGGCCACGCGGTTCAAATCCCGCTGCAAGGTCGCCGCGGCGCGCTGGTTTTCCATGTCCAGGGTGGCGCGGCTGGCGCCCATCAGGCTTAACAGTGTCACCACCGAGTCGCCGTCGCGCACGTACACCACAATGCTGCCCCGGCGCGTCGCCTGGCTGGCTTTGACATCGTTGAGTTCCAGCAGCTTCATTAGGTATTCCGCCGTCTGCGGCCGCTGAAACACAAACTCGGCCCGGTAGCCCTTGCGCGGCTGGGTGATGCTGCCGCACCCCAGAAACGCGCCGCGTATCCACGCCCGGCGGCAGCATATGCGCCGCATCATGCGCCCGGGCGTCACGCTTAAGCGGATGCCGCCTGCGGCGGACGCGGTGCCCGCCACGTTCAGCAGGCGCTGGCTGTCTTCCCGCGACAGCCGCAGTTCATACACCCGCTGCCCGCCAAAGCGGGCCACATGGCTAAAGCCCGGGGAAGCGCTGACGCCGTAGCGCCGCTTTAGCAGCACCAGCACGCGCTTGGCCACCGACGGCGAATGGCTGACATACTTCAGCTGCACCTTGCCCTGCCCCATCAGGCTGAGGGACGCCAGGCACATGCTCAGCGCCCGCAGTTCCGCTGTCATACAGCAGTCCTTGCCGGGGGGCAGGCTGGCCAGTTCCTGCTTGACCGCGGTGGTAAAGTTCATGCGCCCTCAGGGCGAATCAGGCGCACCTCAGGCTCCAGCGTAACGCCGCTCATGTCCTTCACCCGGGTCTGCACGGTGCGCACCAGGTCAAAAAAGTCCTGCGCGGTGGCGCCGCCGGTGTTAATGAGAAAGCCCGCGTGCAGTTCGCTGACCTGCGCGCCGCCCACCGTGGTGCCCTTCAGGCCTGCCTGTTCAATCAAGGCGCCCGCGAAGTAACCCTCCGGCCGTTTGAAAAAGGAACCCGCGCTGGGGTAGGTCAGCGGTTGCTTCAGCCGCCTCAACGCCTGGTTTTCGCTGACGCGCTTCCAGATGTCCTCGCTGTTGTCAGGCAGCAGTTCCATGTGCACTTGAAGCACCGTCAGCCCCTGGTCCATCATGCGGCTGTGGCGGTAACCGTAGTCCAGCTCATCCGCAAGCAGGGTGACAGGTTCGCCCTCCCTATCCAGGCAATCCACCCGGGTGACCACGCGCGCCATTTCGCCGCCGTAGGCGCCGGCGTTCATGAGGGCAGCACCCCCGATGGACGCGGGAATGCCCACCGCGAACTCAAGCCCGGACAGGCCCCGGTCGGCCGCGGCGCGGGCCACGGTCATCAATGACGCGCCCGCCTGGGCGGTGATGGCGCTTAACTCGTGGGTCACCTGGGCAAAGCCGGTGCCAAAGTGCACCACCAGGCCGTCAAAGCCCCGGTCGTCCACCAGCATGTTGGAGCCATTGCCCAGCAGCAGCACGGGGATGGCCGCTTCACGCGCTGCCTTCAGCGCCGCGCGCACTTCATCAACATCCTGTACTTCAAGCAGTGCCGCGGCCGGGCCGCCGCACTTGATGGTGGTGTAGTTTTTCAGCGCTTCGCCCGCAAGCAGCCGTGCCTGGGGCAACGCGTCAAACAGCGGTTTGAGGGTACTGAACGTCATATGTCCTCCGCAAGTATCTGTGAAGATTATAGCATCCGGGCGGGCCCGCTTCAAGAGGCGGGGCTTGCGGTGACAAAGTGCAAAAAGAACGCGATGGCAAGCAGGTCGGCACAGCCGCCGGGGCTGATGTTCTTCTCTTCCAGCTGGCGGGAATACGCCATGACCTCGTCCATGGGCATGTCGGCGTCAAGCAGGCGCTGGGCGCCCTCCCGCATGAAGCGCAGCCCCTCTTCCCCCGCGCGGTACAGCACATTGCTGTCATCCACAAAGGTCATCAGGTGCAGCAGCGCCCGAAGCCCCGCCCGGTCGTTGTCGTCTTCGTTAGCCAAGGACGCCCTCAGCACCTCCAACGCCGACAGCGCCGAGGGAAAGCCCTCCGCAGCCTCGCCCCGGGCGCCCTTGCCGCCGTATCGGGCCTGCACCTGGTGGCCGTGGCTGCCGTCCGGGTCGTCTGACAGGGCAGGGCCCGCGATGCGTGCCGCCACGCCGCACAGTGCCCGCGCGCTCAGCGGCAAGCCCATGTGCCCGGCGGCCGCGCACAGCAGCCCCAGTGAAAAGATGGCTCCCTTATGGGTGTTTACCCCATCGGTCGCGACAAACATGTCGCGCTCGGCCTGCATGCCCATGGGACGGATGCGGCTTAATAACTCCTCCGGCGCGCCGCCAAAGGCCTCGCCCTCGCGGGCGCAGGTGTCAAACCAAGGCGCCAATGCCGCGGCGCTGGCCAGGAAGGTGTAGTAGTCCATATCCTGGTGAGCGCCCGCGTCCAGCCGGTCCACCAATCCAGGCTTGGGGCTGACGGATGCCTCGTACAGCAGCGCCTGCACCGCCATGGAGCCCACCCGGCCAGGGGCGCGGCTCAAAGCGGCGTTTAACAGTTCCTCAAAGGCCTCATCGCTTTCCTGCTGGCTGTGGGCATTGCCGGTGATGCACCCGGCGGCGGGACGCTTGCCGCACACCGCGCAGGGCCGGGGCGGCTGGCCCAGGTCTTCACGGGACAGGGCTTCGCCCTTTAAGTCCATCAGGTCGATGTCCATCAGCGCGCCGCCGGGCTGTGTCTCTTCAAACCGCACCGCCGCTTCCTTGATGGCCACGGTGTCCTCCACCGCGTAGTGGCGGGCGGGGCCGTCGGCGTCCAGGCTGTTGAGCAGCAGGGTCACCTTCTGCCCGCTTTTGCGCAGTTGGCGCTCAAAGCGGCCGCACAGCAGCGCGAAGGCGCGGCGGTAGCCTTCCTGCTGGCGCAGTTCGTGGGGCGCGCGCAGGGTAATGCTCATCAGCGGGTTTTGGTGGGTGATGGCCAGGTGTCTGCGCGTATGCCAGCGCAGTTCACGGGCGGTCAATATGGGGCTAAGCACAGGCAGGCCCTCCTTGCGGTTTTCGTTGTGTGGGTACGTACATGGTATCATTTGGTGAAGCGGCGCGCAACCTGGCCGCCAGGCGCAAAAGGGCTTCGTTGACTTTGCCGGGGACGCGTGCTACCCTTTGCCCATCAAGCCATAAAGGAGGCCGCCATGTTGGACCGCGAACAGGCTTTGGGGCTGCTGAAAAAGTATAACAAGGAACCCTTCCACATCCGCCACGCCCTGACGGTGGAACACGTCATGCGCTGGATGGCGGCCGACCAGGGCTACGCCGATGAACAGGACTTCTGGGGCCTGGTGGGCCTGCTGCACGATATCGACTTTGAACAGTACCCGGAGGAACACTGCCAGAAGGCACCGGAACTGCTTGCAGAAATCAATACGCCCGACACCATGGTGCGGGCCATTTGCGCCCACGCCTGGGGCCTGTTTCCCGCAGCACCTGAGCCACAGCACCAAATGGAGAAGGTGCTGTTCGCCGCCGATGAACTAACCGGGCTTATCTTCGCCGCGTCGCTGATGCGGCCGTCCCGCTCGGTGCAGGATATGGAGCTGAAATCGCTTCGCAAAAAGTTCAAAGACAAGGCCTTTGCCGCCGGCTGCTCCCGGGAGACCATTGCCCAGGGCGCCGATATGCTGGGCTGGACGCTGGACGAGCTGATGGACAAGACACTCTCCGCCATGCGTCACGCGGAGCCGCTGGTGGAAGAGGAAATGGCGGCGCTGGAGGCATGAAGCTGCGATTCATTGCCCTGCTGTGCTGCGGGCTGCTGTTGCTGCCCGGGCTTGGCGGGGCCTCTTTTACGGTGGAGGATGTGACACCGCCGCCCGCAACCCCCGCGCCCACTGCCATACCCGCTGAACGCCCGGCCCCCTTTGAGGGCCTGCCGGCGCTTGACGCGGCGGGGTTTTTACCAGCGCCGCTTGCTGATAACGGCCCGGCCTTCATCCACGAAGACCGGGAAAGCGGCCAGTGGATATACATCAGCGACAGCCTGAACGTGCAAATTGAGCGCCGCCGCGTGAAGGTGCGCCACAAATGGGTGTATTACTTTATCTCCCACGTGCGCTTCCGCGGGGATGACCTGTTTCGCGTGTACAGCAAAGACCCGCAGAAGCCCGCCAAGGGCGTGGACAAGCCGGAAATCATCGCCCGGGAACACAACCTGGTGTACGCCCAAAACGGCGACCTGTTCACCTGGCGCGTGCAGAAAAAGCGGTACCCCGGCGTCATCATCCGCAATCAAAACATCATCAGAAGCCAGACCTACAACCGGCCGACAGTGAATATTCCCCCGCTGGACGAACTCAGCCTGTACCCGGACGGCCACGTGGAGATACGCACACCCGGGCTGATGAGCCCGGAAGAGTACATCGCCCGCGGCGCGCTGGATGTGCTGGCCTTCGGCCCGACTCTGCTTAAGGATGTGGTGAAGGACGAGCGCCTGCAGACAGACTTTCGCCACCTGGAGCCGCGCAGCGCCATCGGCGTGGTGGCGCCGGGGCACTTTGTGGGTATCATGGTAGAAGGACGCAACAAACGCAGCGCCGGCGCGGGGCTTGACTTCGTGGCCGACCGGTTGCTGGAAGAGGGCTGCACCGACGCCTTCACGCTGGATGGCGGGCAGACCGCCGCCATGGTGTTCCTGGGCGACATCGTGATGGACCCGGGCACCTACAACGGCTTCACCAAAACCCGCCGTCAGCCGGACGTAGTTGGCATCGGCGTCACCCAACAAACCGTGCCCGGCCGCAAGTAGCCCGGGCGGAACAATACGGAGGTACCCATGACTGATTGGCGCGGCCTGGGCATACGGCCCGGCACCTTCTACCTGCCCCGGCAGGAGCACCTGAACAGCCATTGGCCCATCATCGCCTGTGACCAGTACACCTCGCAGCCGGACATCTGGAAAAAAGCGGAGCAGCAGGTGGCCGGCCGCCCCTCCACCCTGCGGCTGATTGTGCCGGAGGCCTTTTTGGAGGATACCGAGGCCATCACAGCCCGTGTGCAGCAGGACATGGCCGCCTACCTGGTGGAGGGCGTGCTGGAACAGCAGCCCGAAGGCTTTGTGCTGGTGGAGCGGGAAACCCAGTCCGGCAAACGCATCGGATTGGTTATAACCATTGACTTAGATGAATATGACTACCAGGCGGGCAGCACATCCCTCATCCGCGCGACGGAGGAAACGGTGCTGTCGCGCATTCCCCCCAGGCAGCAGGTGCGTAAGCACGCCGCGGTGGAACTAAGCCATGTGCTGCTGCTGGTGGATGACCCGCAGGATGCCCTGCTGGGCCCCCTGTACCAGGCGCGGGACGCCATGCCCCCGCTGTATGACATCGACCTGCTGATGGATGGCGGCCATGTGCGCGGCTGGCTGGTGGCACGCGACAAGGAATACGCCCACCTAAGCCGCACCCTGGAAAGGCTGAAAGCAGCCCTAAAGCCCGGCGCGCCGCTGTTCGCGGTGGGCGACGGCAACCACTCCCTGGCGGCGGCCAAGGCCCACTGGGAGAGCATCCGGGGCGGCCTTTCCTTTAAGCAACAGGAAACCCATCCGGCGCGCTTTGCCACCGTGGAGCTGATTAACCTGCACAGCGAGGCGCTGCTGTTTGAGCCCATTCACCGCGTGGTGTTTGACACCACGCAGCAGGCGGTGCTGGATGTGCTGGCCCCCCTCACCCCCGAGCGCGACCCGGACAACCCGGACATCACCCTGGTGGGCGGCGGGGACGACCTGCCCCTGCGCCTGCCGGGCGCCAAGGGCCGCCTGGTGACCGCCGCGGTGCAGCAGCTGCTGGATGACGCCAATGTCTCGCTTGACTATGTGCACGGTGTCGCCGCCGCGCGGGACATCGCGGTACAGCACCAGGGCGTCGGCATCCTCATGCCGGACTTTCAAAAGGACCTATTGTTCCCCACCGTGCAAAAGGACGGCCGGCTGCCCCGCAAAACCTTCTCCATGGGTGAAGCCAACGAAAAGCGGTTTTACCTGGAGGCGAAAGCCATCACGGAGTAAACCAATCCTGTAACCGCACAAAAGACCCCTCCGGTATTACCGCCGGAGGGGGCCTTTTCGCGCAGTGTGTTAGTCTTTCATTAGTTTCTTCAGCCGCTCAATCTCCCGGCGCACACTGTCCACACTTTCGCCGTGGTGGGTGTCCCACTGGGTGCGCAGGGTGTCAATCTCTTCCTCCAGCACCTGGATGGCCTCGGGGTAGCGGCCCAGCCGCTCCTCAATCTGGGCAATGGACTCCAGCGCGTCCACCATCTTGGGCACGGGCTGCGTGTCAAAAGCCTTGCGGTAATGCTTGCGCGCGTCATCAAACTGACCCGCGCGGGCCATGGCGTCGCCCATGCTAAGCCAGGTCAGCCAGTCATCGCCGTGCTCATCACACATGCGCGCCCAGATGTCCCGGGCCTTCTCGCGGTCGCCGGACAGCCACGCCGCGTGCCCGCGGTACAGCGGCGTGCGGAAGGTGTTGTCTATCGCGGCCATTTTCTCGATATACGCCGCGGCTTCTTCAAAGCGCTGGTCAATCAGCAGGTGGTCAATCAGCCACATGTAGCCGCCGCGGTAGGCGGGGTTCTTTTCCACAAAGCCCTTGTACCAGTCAATCAGCTTGTGGTGGTTGTCAAAGTACCAATCGCCAAAGCGGCCGTTGCTGGCCTCCACCAGTTCGGCGTGGGCGTGCTTGGTTTCGGGCGCGCGCTCCAGCGCCTGGCGGGCGTATTCCGCCGCGCGGCGGCGGTGGGTCTTCGCCTGGTGGTTCTCCATTTCGGCCAGCAGACACAGGGCGCGTGCGTCGGCGGGCTCGCGCTGGGCACGCTCCAACAAAAAGGCGGACTCTGTTTTCACGGCCTCCTGGCTGAGCACCCGCTCGTCCCACAGCATGTTCTGTATGCGCTCCAGGCGCATATCGTCTGACAGTTCAAACAGTTCATCCAGCGTCACGCCAAAGTGCGCGGATATCTGCGGCAGCAGCTGTACATCCGGCATGGTGATGCCGTTTTCCCACTTGCTGACTGCCTGGGGGCTGACCCCCAGCGCCTGCGCCAGCGTTTCCTGGGTGGTGCCCCGCTGTGTGCGCAGGGCCTTGATTTTCTTTCCAATGTCCATGGTCTGTCCTCCTGGTGTTGTTCGTCCGGACAGCCATAGCATATCAGCCCGAGCCGCCGCAATCCAGCACCGGAATGGCAAGCGTGGGTCAACCGGGGGTTGAGGGACCGGCGCAGCATGAAAGAAACCCCTCACTTTGGAGCGGTTTCTTTATGTCTATTAGATGGTGGTTCCTTCAGTATCAGAGCCCCATATCATAGCCTACTCTACTCTTTCGAACAGGAATCCATCCTCCCAAAGCTTGACCGCTTCCCACCATTCGGTCTTGTTTTGCTTGGCGGAGAACACAAACCGATATGGCTCCCTTTCGATGCCTTGCCTGGGAAGCACTTCAATTTCCACCTGTGTCCCCTCATGGTACTCGTGCTGCTTGGCATTTTCGCTCTGGAAGATAGCTACAAAGGACTTAGGATCACCTTTGTTGACCCTTTCAACCGTGCTTATCTGCCAGTCACTATAGGTCATAGGCTGGGTATCTTCGGGGTTGCTGACAGAAACACGAATCTCCGGGCTGCTGGAGATCATATCAGCGGGGATAGATAATTCACTACCCCTGAACTTTACTGTTACGTCCTCGTTTTCGCCTGTCGCTTTAGGTGCGTTAAACCAGTATGCTGCATCTACCGCAGGAATCAAGAAAAGGCCCGCTCCATTTTCGTGCAAGATGCCATCAATCTTCAGTTTTTCGGCTTCATCTATCTTCAGTTCTCGAGCCAGCATGAACAGCAAATCGCAATTGAGCAGCAGCGGCTCATATATCGGGGGTACCGTTACCTTTCTCTCTTCCCTCAGATGCTTATTGTAGTTATCTATATCCGCCTTTACGGCGTTGGATGCGTCTTTGGGCACTGGGGCTAGGACAAGATCCATTAGGTACTTCTGGTTCATTTCCTTCTGCTTATTCACAAGATAATTAACATTGTCCAGTGTTATCTCGTAAGATGCTTTAAGAAAGCGCGGTTCATTTGTTCTGCCAAAGAAGTCCACGTATGCCTGCGCGACAAAGTACCTCAGTGACCAATCAGCATTGTCGGTATTCTCAAGGATAGCACGGGAAAAACCCTCAGCGAGCGCGATGTATTCCGCCTCACCTAAGCTGTCTTTTGCCGCGACAATCGCAAGAGGCAGTGTTTTTGCCAGCCTATAGTCTTTGCGGAAGATTCGTGTCTCCAACTGCTGATAGGCAGTTATCGCCTCCAAACACGCTGTGAGATCTCCGTTTTTATAGTAGCAGTCTGCCAACGTCAACCAGTACTCACCGAACGCCCTATACGTATTCTGATTGGACTCCAGAAACTGAATCTGTTGAATTACATT
>CAYFSN010000066.1:0-11246 GCA_964345845.1 uncultured Christensenella sp. | reverse complement strand
CATGGAGCGCATTGGCGATCAGGCGGCAGACATCGCGGAGATTATCTCCATGCCGGTGGATGGCGACCTGTACGTATACCCCGCTGACCTGCAAAAAATGGGGCAGGCCGCGGGCGGCATGGTGCGAAACGCCATTGACGCCTTTGTTAAGCGCGATGTGGCCCTGGCCTATGAAGTGATGAAGGCAGACGACGTGGTGGACGGGTACTTTACCCAGGTAAAGGAAGAATTGCTCTCCGCCATGGTCAGCCACCCTGCCTTTGGCATGCAGCTGCTTGACGCGCTGATGATTGCCAAATACATGGAGCGCATCGGCGACCATGCCGTGAACATCGCTGAGTGGGTGGAGTACGCCGTGACCGGCACCCACAAGGGAGACAAACTGCGATGATCTACTCCGTGGAAGACGACCAGGCCATCAGGGATTTGGTGCTGTACGCGCTGACCCAGGCCGGGTTTGAGGCCCAGGGCTTTGCTGAGGGCGACAGCTTTCGCCAAGCCATGAAGGCCAAGCTGCCCGACCTTGTGCTGATGGACCAGATGCTGCCGGGGGACGACGGCGAAACCCTGCTAAAGGAAATGCGCCGCAACCCGCTGACCGCCCGCATCCCGGTCATCATGCTGACCGCCAAGGGCAGCGAAGTGGACAAGGTACGCAGCCTGGACAGCGGGGCGGATGACTACCTGGTCAAGCCTTTTGGGGTGATGGAATTGCTTAGCCGCATCAAGGCGGTGCTGCGCCGCGCGGCGCCCGCCCAGGAAACGCGGCAGCTGGAAGTCGGTAGCCTGATGATGGACCTGGACCGGCGCAGCGTGGTCTCCCAGGGCGAGCCGGTGACCTTGACCAACAAGGAGTTTGAACTGCTGCAGTACATGATGCGCCACCCGCAGATTGTGCTAACCCGCGAACGCCTGCTGGACAGGGTGTGGGACATCTCCTACTTTGGCGACACCCGCACCGTGGACGCGCATATCCGCTCCCTTCGGCAAAAGCTGAAGGACAACGCCGCCATGATTGGCACCGTACGGGGCGTGGGCTACCGCCTGGAAACGGAAAGTGAAACCGGCGCATGAGAAAACGCGTTTTTTATACCATCCTCATCACCGCGCTGTTAACCGGCGTGCTGATGGTATTGCTGGTGAATCAGGCGCTGCCGGCCGCGGCCGCGCGGCGCACGGAAACAAGCCTTAGCCAGGAGGCGGCGCTGTTCAAGCTGAAAATGCCAGAGGACAACCCCGTGGCATACCTGGAAAACAGCGCCACGCTCAGCCGCATCACCCTCATCGCGCCGGATGGTACCGTGCGCTATGACAGCGGCAGCGAGGCCGACCTCATGGAAAACCACCAGGCCCGGCCGGAGGTGGCCCTGGCGCGTCAGCAGGGCACCGGCAGCGCCCAGCGCTTAAGTGACACGTTGAACCAACAGAGCATTTACTACGCCACCCAGCTTAATGACGGCAGCGTGCTAAGGCTGGCCGCGCCTGTCAAGGTAGGGCGTGTGCTGTTTCAGGATACGCTGCCCTGGCTGCTGCTGGGCGTGGTGCTGGCCACCGTGCTGAGCCTGCTGTTAGCGGGGCGGGTCACCAAACGCATCACCCGCGCCATCGAGTCCATCGACCTGGACAGGCCGGAGGAAGCGGTGACCTATGAGGAACTGAACCCCATGCTGCGCCGCATTGCCCAGCAAAACAAGCGCGCGCACGAACAGCTGACGGCCCTGCAAAGCCAGCAGCAAGAGCGCGATGCCCTCATCAACGGCATGTCCGAGGGCTTCTTAACGCTGGACCAGCAGCGGCGGGTGCGCACCATCAACCAAAGCGCCGCCAACCTGCTGAATGTCAGCGCCGCAAACGCCATTGACCGCAGCATCACCGAACTGTACCGCCGGCCGGAGTTAATGGCCTTCCTGGACGAACTGAAGCGCCGCGGCGCCGCCCAGGCCACCATGCCCTGGCAAAACCGCAGCTACCATTGGGTGGCCAACACGCTGGAAAACAACCAGACGGTGGTCATATTGCGGGATGTGACCGAGCGCGTGGAAGACGAGAACATGCGCACGCGCTTCACCGCCAATGTATCCCACGAGCTGCGCACGCCGCTGACGGCCATCTGCGGCTACACCGAAATGCTGCAAAACGGCATGGCGAAGCCGGAAGACCAGGGGCAGTTCCTGAACCTCATCGGTGCTGAAAGCCGGCGGCTGCTGCAGTTGATTGAAGACATATTGGAGTTGAGCAAACTGGACGAAGGCTACCCCCGCGGGCGCCGGGACAAGCTGGACCTGAACACCATCGTGGCCCAGACCCTCGAAACCTACCGGACCCTGGCGGAATCCAAGGGCGTCAGCCTGACCTACCGGGGCGAACCCGCCCAGGTGGTGGGGGACGCCACCTTGCTGGGTGAGTTGGTGGGCAACCTGGTGGACAACGCCATCAAGTACAACCGCCCCGACGGCCAGGTGGAGGTTACCCTCAAGCGCGGCCGCGACAGCGTGGACCTGACTGTCAGCGACACCGGCATTGGCATTGAGCACGCCCAACAGGACAAGATATTCGAGCGCTTTTTCCGCACGGACAAGAGCCGTTCCAAGCAGACGGGCGGCACGGGGCTGGGGCTTTCCATCGTGAAACACTCCGCCGAATACCACGGCGCCACCCTGCACCTGGACAGCCAGCCCGGCCAGGGCACCAGCATCGCGGTGCGCTTCCCCACGGAAGAACTGGAGCGCATGGCGTACGAGGATAACTGAGAGATACTGAACGCCTGAAGGATGCATGCCGCCGGTGCTTTTTGCCCGGCGGCGTTGTCAATGGTACCGCTTTATCTTTCCAGAATTAGGGGCTATAATGACCCCAAGTACAGCAAGGGGGAATGGGCATGGCAGAGCACCCGGGAAAGAAGCGTATCCGCAACCCGATCCTCAGAACATTGATTGACAGCCGGGGGAACCAGCGGGCCTGTTTATTTTCAGAGCCCTTGTACGGCATTCCCTTTAACCTATTCACGCCGCTGGTGGCGGTGTACATGGCGGCCCTGGGGCTCAACCCCTTCCAGATAGGCCTGGTCACCACCGTGGGGCTGCTGTCGCAGATGCTGGCGGCGCCGCTGGGCGGGGTAATCACCGACCGCCTGGGCCGCAGGCTGACCACCATGCTGTTTGACTTTCTGGCGTGGGTCATCCCCAGCGTGCTGTGGGCGACCGCCCAGGGCCTGCCCAGCTTCCTGCTGGCGGCCATGTTCAACGGCTTCTGGCGGGTAACGGAAACCTCCTGGGGCCTGCTGCTGACAGAGGACGCAGACCCGGACAAGTTGATTCACCTGTATGCCGTCACCTATATCGCGGGGCTGTTGGCGGCGTTTGTATCGCCGCTGACCTACCTGCTGGTGGAACGCTTCAGCCTGGTGTCCACCATGCGGGGGCTGTATTTCGTGATGTGCGCCATGATGACCACCAAGGCCGTTGGGCTGTACATGCTGACGCGGGAGTCAGCCATCGGCCTCAAGCGCATGGCGGAGAGCAAGCAGGTCTCCATCTTCAGCAAACTGGCCGACAGCCGCCATGTGCTCAAGCGCATGTTCAAATCAGAGCGCATCATGCTGGTGGTGGCCATTGGCACCTGCTACGCCATGATACGCTCGGTGAACGACAACTTCTGGCCGCTGATGATTACCGAAAAACTGGGCATCGAAGAAAAGAACCTGTCGCTGTTTAACACCGCCCGCAACCTGGTGATGCTGATTATCTACCTGGTGTTTGTGCCGCGGCTGGATGTGCGGGCCTTCAGGCGGCCGTTCACCTGGGCCATGGGCATCCTCATCGTGGTGAACCTGGTGCTGTTTTCCCTGGGCTATGCCACCTTTGCCATGATACTGCTGCTGGTGTCGGTGGAGGCCGTGGCCCTGGCCACGCTGCAGCCGCTGATACCTACGTTAAACATGCAGGCCATGGACAAGGAGGAGCGCGCCCGCATGCTGGGGCTGACCACCATGCTGATATTGCTGGTCACAGCGCCCTTTGGCACACTGGCGGGCTGGCTGTCCAAGATGGACCGCGCCATTCCCATGCTGTTAAACGTGGGGCTGGCGGCGCTGTCCACGTGGCTGGCCATGCGGCTGGATGATGTATTGCTTGGCAAACGCCTGGAAGCATAACCCATGATACGTTGGTTAATCCGCCGCTTTGTGCGCGGCCATGAACAAGTAAACGACCCCGCCGTGCGCGGCCGCTATGGCAGGCTCGCGGGGTGGGTGGGCATTGCGCTGAACGCCCTGCTTGCCGCCGGCAAGTTTCTGGCCGGTGTGCTCAGCGGCTCTGTGTCCATCATGGCGGACGCCGCCAACAACCTGTCGGACGCGTCCGCCAGTGTGGTGAGCCTGCTGGGCTTTAAAATGGCGGAAAAGCCCGCCGATGACGAGCACCCCTATGGACATGCCCGCTACGAATACCTGGCGGGGCTCACCGTGGCGGTGCTCATCATGGTCATTGGGTTTGAACTGGGGCGCTCCAGCGTGGAAAAACTGCTGCGGCCGGAGCCCGTGCAGTTTAGCTGGCTCAGCGTGGGCATCCTGGCCGCTTCCGTGGCCGTCAAGCTGTGGATGATGCGCTTTAACCGCCATGTGGGCGAGGCCATCAACTCAAAAACCCTCATCGCTACAGCGCAGGACAGCCGAAACGACGTCATCACCACCCTGGCGGTGCTGGCGGCGGCGCTCATTTCCCACTTCGCGGGCGTGGAACTGGACGCCTGGATTGGCCTGGCGGTGGCCGCGTTCATTCTGTACTCCGGCTTTGGCCTTATCAAGGACACGCTGGACCCGCTGTTGGGGCAGGCGCCGGACCCGGAACTGGTACAGGAAATCCGGGACACCATTCTCAGCTATCCCGGTGTGCTTGGCACCCACGACCTGCTGCTGCACGACTATGGCCCGGGGCGCCGCTTTGGCAGTGTGCACGTGGAGATGGCCGCTGAGAATGACGTGCTGGACAGCCACGACGTCATAGACGACATGGAGCGGGACTTTTTAAAGCAGCACAACCTGCACATGATTGTGCACCTGGACCCCATTGTGACCAGCGACCCGGTGGTGCAGGACCTGCGCCAGTGGCTGGCCCACGCGGTGACCCAGATACACCCGGAGCTCAGCGTGCATGACCTGCGCGTGGTGAAGGGGAAAGGCCACAGCAACGCCATCTTCGACTGCATCCGCCCCCATGACCTGAGCATGAGTGACGACGAACTCAAGCAGGCGCTGTGCCGCCTGGTGCGGGAGCACGACCCCAAGTTCCGCTGTGTGATTACCATTGACGACAGCTTCGCGGCGGTGCCGCAGCTGCCAAGCGACAAAGAGCAACAGTAAGGCGCAGAACAAACCCCCTCGAAAAAGAGGGGGTTCATTTCTTCGGACGCTTCCGTCAACTGCGCAAGGACGCTCCTAAAACTTGAACACCACGCCCACTACGGCGGCCACGCCGATGTAGGCGGCGGGGTGCAGTTTCCATTTCTTCATGGCGAAATACAGCACCACCGCCAGCGCGATGCTCTTCCACTGGAACAGGTCGCCAATTTGCTTGGTGAGGCTGTAGAGGGGACCGTTTAGCAGGCTGATGGTCAGCACGCTGAAGGCAGCCGCGCAGATGAGCCCCACCGACGCCGGGCGCAAGCCGTAAAACAGGTCTTCCACCAGGCGGCTTTGCCGGAAGCGGCTTAAGAACTGCGCCACAATCAGCACCAGCACCAGCGCCGGAAATACAATGCCCACCGTGGCTACCAGCGCGCCGGGTACCCCCGCCACCTCAAAGCCGGTGTAGGTGGCCATGTTGATGCCAATGGGGCCGGGGGTGGATTCGGAGATGGCAATCATGTTCGCCAAATCCTGGAGGGAGAACCACCCGGTGCGCTCAGCCAACTGGCGCAGGAAGGGCAGCGTGGCCAGCCCGCCGCCGATGGCGAAGACACCGATTTGCGCGAACTCTGTAAACAACTGCGCCAACAGCGAAAGGTTCATGCCTGCGCCCCCTTTCCGGTGCCGGTCAGCCGGCGCATGCCCAGGGCGGCCACCGCCGCGCCCACCACGAACAGGGCCGGGTTGATGTCGGTAAAGATGGACAGCACAAACACCACGGCGCACAGCGCCAGGGTAAACCAGTCGATGACAGCGCCCTTGAACAGCTTGATGACGGAATTGAGGATGAGCACAAACACGCACGCGCGGATGCCAGCGAACGCGTGCTGCACCACGGGCAGGTCCACAAAGTTTGATATCAGCGCCGCGATGAGGGTGATGATGACCAGGGAGGGAAACGCCACCCCCAGCGCCGCCAGCTCGCCGCCCAGACGACCTTTTACTTTGTTGCCGATGAAGATGGCGGAGTTGATGGCAATCATGCCCGGCAGCACCTGGCTGATGGCGAAAAAGTCCAGCACCTCGGCCTCGGTGGCCCAGTTGCGGTTGCGCACCACCTCGCGCTCCAGCATGGGCAGCATGCTGTAGCCGCCGCCGAAGGTGAGCCCGCCGATGCGGGTGAAGGTGAGGAAAATGTCCAGGTAGATGTTCATGTTTTGCCTGCCTTATATGTACTGTACGCCATGATAGGACGCGGGGCTTTGGTTGTCAACGCGCGCAGGGCTGGGTATATTGAAGGTATATAGCGGAAAGGAGCGGGGCATGAAGTTTATCTCATGGAATGTCAATGGCTTTCGGGCCGTGCTGAAAAAGGGGTTTGAGGAGTATTTTAAGGCCGCGGACGCCGATTTTTTTGCCATTCAGGAAACCAAGATGCAGGAGGGGCAGGCGGATTTCGCGCCGGAAGGGTACTTAAGCTACTACCACAGTGCCGACAAAAAAGGGTATTCGGGCACGGCGGTGTTTACCAAGCACGAGCCGCTGGCGGTGTTCACCGGCATTCGTCTGAACGGGCTGGACAGCGAACCGACCCATGCTGACGAGGGCCGCGTGCTGACGCTGGAGTATCCCGCGTTTTACCTGGTGAACTGCTACGTACCAAACGCCCAGCCCGGGCTGAAGCGCCTGGACTACCGCATGGCGTTTGAAGACGACATGCGGCAGTACCTGCTGGCGCTGGACAAGAAAAAGGCCGTGATTTACTGTGGCGACCTGAACGTGGCGCACCAGGAAATCGACATCAAAAACGTGCGCAGCAACATCGGCCAGCCGGGCTTCAGCTACGAGGAGCGCGGCAAGATGACCGAACTGCTGGACACCGGCTTTGCCGATACCTTCCGCACGCTGTACCCGGACACCCCCTACCGCTATACCTGGTGGAGCTACTTTGGCAACGCGCGGGCCAACAACACCGGCTGGCGCATTGACTACTTTGTGGTGTCAAACCGCCTGATGGACCAGGTGGAGGATGCCATCATCGAAGACCACATCCTGGGCAGCGACCATTGCCCGGTGGGGCTAACGCTTAAAACAACCGCATAAGGAGGCCGCATGGCAAAAAAACAGGCGAACAAGGAGCAGCTGCCGCTGGACCTGCTGCACAAAGAGGTAACAGAAACGCTGTCTGAGGAGCAGGCACAGGAAATCCGCGAAAAGGTAGAGGAAAAGGCGGAGAAGGAGCAGGTGGCGCTGCACAATGTGGTGGAAGTTGCCGAGGGGGAAGCGCCCCGCAACACCATCATGCTGCAGGGCTTTGAGTGGTACCTGCCCGACGACGGCCAGCACTGGAACCGCCTAAAGGACATGGCGGAGGAACTGGCGCAGATGGGTGTGGGCGGCGTATGGCTGCCGCCTTTCAGCAAGGCCACCGGCACCAACGACACCGGCTATGGTGTATACGACCTGTGGGACCTCGGTGAGTTTGACCAGAAGGGCTCGGTACGCACCAAGTACGGCACCCGGGAGGAACTGGAAAACGCCATCAAGGCCCTGCAGGCAAAGGGCATGCAGGTGTACGCCGACATCGTGCTCAACCACAAGGCCGGCGCCGATGAGAGTGAGTTGTTCAGCGTGGTGCGCATCGACCCCTACAACCGCACACAGCAGGTGAGCGAGCCCTATGACATCCGCGGGTGGACCCGGTTTACCTTCCCCGGGCGCCAGGGCAAGTATTCGGACTTTCAGTGGGGCTTTCAGCACTTCACTGCGGTGGACTATGACGACCTGCACCACGAAGACGGCATCTTCCGCATACTGGGCGAAAACAAGGACTTCTCCGACAACGTGGACGGCGAAATGGGCAACTTTGACTACCTGATGTTCGCCGACATTGACTACCGCAACGAAGAGGTCATCGGCGAGGTGCTCAAGTGGGGCGAGTGGGTCATCAACACCCTGGGGCTGGACGGCATGCGCATGGACGCGTTAAAGCACGTGCACCACACCTTTATGAACGTGTTCATCCGCACCATGCGGCTGCGCACCGGCAAAAACCTCTACTGCACCGGGGAATACTGGCACCGCGACCTGCACGCCCTGGGCACCTACCTCAATGAAGTAGAGGGGCAGATGGCACTGTTTGATGTGGCGCTGCACTTTCACTTCCACGAGGCGTCGCTGCGCGGCAGCCACTTTGATATGCGCAAGCTGTTTGACGGCACCTTGGTGGCCAACAGCCCCATGCACGCGGTGACCTTTGTAGACAACCACGACTCCCAGAAGGGCCAGTCGCTGGAAAGTTGGGTGGAGGATTCGTTTAAGGAGTTGGCCTACGCGCTGATATTGCTTCGGCAGGACGGCTACCCCTGCCTGTTCTGGGGCGACTATTACGGCATCACCGAGGGGCCCGCACCCCGCCCTCCCATGAAGGACCAACTGGACCCCCTGCTGCGCGCGCGCCTGGAGGGCGCCTACGGCGAGCAGGTGGACTACTTTGACCACGGCAACTGCGTGGGTTGGGTGCGCCTGGGCGACATGGCCGTGCCCCACAGCGGCGTGGCCGTGGTGATGTCTAACGGCGACGCGGGCTTTAAGCGCATGAGCTTTGGCCCGGACAACGCCGGCAGCAGCTGGCGGGATGTCACCGGCCGCATCCACGACCCGGTGGTGCTGGATGACAACGGCGAAGGCGAGTTCCACTGCCATGGCGGCTCCGTGTCCGTCTACCTGCGGGATAAATAGCCCGCGCTGCCTCGTTTGATGGGTGCGGGGCATGAGGAGCCCCACCAAAATGTTGCCGGATGGACGCCCAGCCGGAATGCCGAAAAGTGTAGGAAACGCTTTTCATCCCGGCGCTGGGGCGGGCGGTGTCCGCATTGACATCACAACAATTTCGTAATACAATCTTAATGAGTTTCGTAATGGGTTTTCCTAGGAATGTTTGTAAGGAGGCATCGCCATGATGAATGCCATCATCCAACCTTTCAGCCGCCGGGCGGCCGCGCTGCTGCTGGCACTGCTGCTGATGCTGAGCCCGCTGGCCGGGCTTGCGCAGCCGCCGCAGCTGCCAATTACCATTCAGCTGGATTGGACCACGCCTGAGGGCACGCCCATGACAGCAATGGCCACGCCGGTGGAGCATCCGGACTACCCGGACAGCTTCTGGCTGTATGTGGACCAAAGCGCCCTGATGGCACCGGATGCCAGGCTGACCGCACTGGACAACTTTGGCCAGTACGGCGGCTTTTCGCTGCAACCGGGCACCGCGCTGAACACCCTGCAGTACCAGGATAACGGCACCGCGCTGACCATGCCGCTGCCCATTGAGGTGTATGACCAACAGCAGCAGCTGGTCTCTACGCTGCAGCTGTACATTTCACTGGCGGCCGAACTGCCCGTGCTGCCGGGGGATCAGCCCATTGCCAACGCCTGGGTGAAGGTACGCTACCTGGATGTGGACACGCAACAGCCCGTGGCGACTGAGCAGGACAAAGAACTGCCCGCGGGCGACCACACGGTCGTCGCCGAGCCCTTTGACCTGCAGCCCAACTACGTGCCGCAGGAACCGCAATCACAGGCAGTGAACGTGTCCGCCGCAGGCGCCAGCCCCGCGGAAGTGGTGTTCTACTACAAGCACAATCCGCCGACGCCTGAACCCATCCCCAATGCGTGGGTAAAGGTACGGTACCTGGATATCGACACGCAACAGCCGGTTGCCACCGAGCAGGACAAGGAACTGCCCGCGGGCGACCATACGGTTGCCGCAGAGCCCTATGACCTGCAGCCCAACTACGTGCCGCAGGAGCCGCAATCACAGCATGTAAACGTATCCGCCGCCGGGGCCAACCCCGCGGAGGTGGTGTTCTACTACAAGCATAATCCGCCGACGCCTGAGCCCATTCCCAATGCCTGGGTAAAGGTACGCTACCTGGATATCGACACCCAACAGCCCGTAGCCACCGAGCAGGACAAGGAACTGCCCGCGGGTGACCATACGGTCGCCGCAGAGCCCTATGACCTGCAGCCCAACTACGTGCCGCAGGAGCCGCAATCACAGCATGTAAACGTATCCGCCGCCGGGGCCAACCCCGCGGAGGTGGTGTTCTACTACAAGCATAATCCGCCGACGCCTGAGCCCATTCCCAATGCCTGGGTAAAGGTACGCTACCTGGATATCGACACCCAACAGCCCGTAGCCACCGAGCAGGACAAGGAACTGCCCGCGGGCGACCACACCGTCGTCGCCGAGCCTTATGACCTGCAGCCCAACTACGTGCCGCAGGAGCCGCAATCACAGCCTGTAAACGTATCCGCCGCCGGGGCCAACCCCGCGGAGGTGGTGTTCTACTACAAACACAACCCGCCGACGCCCGAACCCATTCCGGACGCGACGGTGATGGTGTACTACCGCGCCGCGGCCGACCCCGCCAAGGACGTGGCCAGCGCCCAGCAAAAGACGCTGCCTGCCGGCGATACCGTGGTGTACCCGGAGCCGGCCGACCTGCAGCCCAACTACCAGCCCGCAAACGTGGAGCCCGTGACGGTCAATGTATCCGCCGCCGGCGCCAGCCCCGCGGAAGTGGTGTTTACCTACCAGTACGTGGCGCCCGCGGTACAGCCCGCGGAGGTGCATGTGCGCTACCTGCTGGAGGGCACCGAGGACCCCCTGGCGCCTGACCAGCACCCCATTTATGAAGAGGGCACCCACGAGGTGACCCCCACCCCCGACGGCCTGCCGGGCCGCTACGAATTGGTGGGCCCGGCCTCCGTACAGGTCGTCGTAAACGCGGACCGCGCCAACCCCGGCACGGTGGTGTTTTACTACCGCGCGGCGGCGCCCCAGGTACAGCCCGCCATGGTGACGGTGCAGTACTTAAACGAAAGCAACACCCCCGTGGCGGAC
>CAYFSN010000065.1:0-11412 GCA_964345845.1 uncultured Christensenella sp. | reverse complement strand
TGTGCAAAAACTCCGCCTTGCGCAGCAGCAGGCCGCGCTCGTGCAGGTCAGCCAAAATAGGCGCATCGGCATCCTTAACAAACACACCCGCCCAGGGCGTGCCCGCTACAAACTGACCCTGCGTATCCACCAGCTGCACAAAAGGCAGGCCGTGCTTGCGCCCGATGCGGGCGTCGTCCTCACCAAAGGCAGGGGCGATGTGCACAATGCCGGTGCCGTCCGTCAGGGTGACGTAATCATCCGCCACCACGTACCAGGCCTTTTCCCGCGGGGTGACCAGCGGGTAAAGCGGCTCATATTCCATGCCCACCAGATCGCTGCCCGGCATAGTTTCAAGCAGTTCCACCCGGGCGCGGTCCTCTTCGGGCAGGGCGGATTCCATCAGCGCCTGGGCCATGTAGCAGGTGTCCTCGCCCACCTTGAAGCGGGCGTAGGTTTCCTTGGCGTTGACGCACAGCGTCCAGGGCGTGGTGGTCCAGGCCAGCAGGTAGGTGTTGTCCTGGCCTTTTACCTTGAAGCGCACAAAGGCGCTCTCGTCCGATACTTCTTGGTAGCCCTGCGCCACCTCGTGGGAGCTAAGCGCCGTGCCGCAGCGCGCGCAGTAGGGCACCACCTTGTGGCCGCGGTACAGCAGGCCCTTGTCGGCGATTTTCTTCAGGCTCCACCAGACGGACTCGATATATTCATCGTGATAGGTCACATAGGGGTGCTCCATGTCCAGCCAGTAGGCCACCTTATCGGACATCTGCTCCCACTCGCCCAGGTACTTCCACACGCTTTGCTTGCAGGCCTGAATGAACGGCTCAATGCCGTATTCTTCAATGGCTTGCTTGCTGTTGAGCCCCAGCTTCTTTTCCACTTCCAGTTCCACCGGCAGGCCGTGGGTGTCCCAGCCGGCCACGCGCAGCACATCCTGCCCCTTCATGGTGTGGAAGCGGGGAATCAGGTCCTTCATGGCGCGGGTGATGATGTGGCCGATGTGCGGCTTGCCGTTGGCCGTGGGCGGCCCATCGTAAAAGGTGAAGCGCTCCTTGCCCTTGTGTTGGTTGAAGCTCTTCTCCATGATGCCGTGCTCTTTCCAGAAGGCCGCGACCTCGTTCTCGCGCCCCAGGAAATTCATGTCCGTAGGAACCTTTTTGTACATACACCCTCCTGTGATAAACCTGTGTGAAACGCTGTGCAGCCGTCGCTGCAATAAAGAAAAAGCGACCCGTCCTCCATGGGACGAATCACTCCGCGGTACCACCCAAATTGGCGCTAAGCGCCCGCTTATTGTTCGATAACGGCGAAAACCGGGGCCGCAGCCCATGCTCCCAGGTGATCTGACTGGCGGCGGTCTCCTGCCGGGCTTCCACCCTCCCCGGTTCGCTTGCGGGCCATGCCGTGTCCGTCCTGTTCAACGCCTTGTTATTATAACAAGTTGGGGGGATTTGTAAAGCACAACGCAGCAGGCCTGAACCCACATTTGTTACTCGGCGATTGCCAAACTGCTCTTTAACTGTGCCAGCAGTCTTTCGTAAAACGCTGTATAAAACGCAAGCCTTTCCTGCCAGACGCCTTCTGCCGTTTTTGTACCCATAGGCAAATCTAACAGTTCCCTCAGGCGCACCAGCCGCTTTTCAACCAGTTTCTGCTTTTCCGGCAAACTCTTTTCAAGAAACCCATCGTAGTGAAGCGTTTCGTGGATGCGGTATGCGTCAAAGCGGTCGATGTTGTCTGCGTCGCTCACAGTGAGGGCGAAGGGCGTTAGTTCGCCGGTGATGCCCTCTTCCCCTACATCGTCCACATGAATGGCGATGCCGTAGCATATATCGGCGATGCGCTCGGGCGCCATGCCCAGGCTTTGCAGAAATGGACGGGCAATCTGCGCGGCGCGGCGGCCATGCTCCTTCCATCCGTTTTCATCTAATTCCTCGCAGTATGAAATATCGTGCAGCAGGCCCGCAATGACCGCCTCTGTTTCGTCGAAGCCCTCCTGGCGGGCAATCTGCCCGGCGATGTTGGCCACACGGTAGGTGTGCTGCAGCCGGTAGGCTTTCGCCTCCGGATTAGCGGCAAAGTAGGTGCTGCCATCAAACTTATGCTTTAGAAAGACTTCGGTTTTCTGAACCCACGCATTGTTCATGGTTGTCATACGCTCCTGTGCATCGCACGATGCTCGCTTTGTTCCGCGCAATCTTACCATCGGCGCGTACAGTTTACAAGAATATGCGGTTAGACATATCCGCCTGCAAGGAGCGCTTCGTGCTGATGGCAACAAAAAAGCGGGCGTTGATGGACGCCCGCTTCACTGATTGCCTTGCGACTACTGCATCGCCGAGCGCATCAGGTACTCAATCTTGTCCTTGGAGACATTGCCCTCCAGCACCTTGCGGTCATCCACAAAGAATGTGGGCACATAGGTAAAGGGTGCCGGGGCTTTGAAGCCCGGGGTCTTGTGCACGTCTACCATCTGGATGTTGGCTTGGGTCAGCTCCGGCTTTTCCGCCTGCAGTTCCTTAATCCATTGTTTGGCCTGGGTGCAGCCGGGGCAGCCTTCAAAGTGATACAGCGTAATCTGAGCCATGGTTCTAACCTTCTCTTTCTCATCGTTGGGCGCGGGGAAGGCAACTCGCGTTCTCCCGGCTATTGACATGGTACCCAACGTCAGGGAAGGTCAAACTAAATAATTCGGAATGGGGAATTCGGAATTCGGAGTTGATACTGGCGCTCACGCGCACAGGGAAGTCGGGAATGTGCGGCATGATTGGTACCGCCTTGAGCGTGCGCAATTAGGGGCAGGGAGCAGAAACGAGGTTCAGGCAATGGTTCAGCACCGACACGCGACTATCCATCACAAATCCCCCACTTGGACAGTTTGTCCGCAGTTGATACCCCTGCTCTCCACATTAAAGTTTTTGCGCCGCTTTTTTCAAAAAGCGGCCGTCCCCCTCGTCCTCTTCCCCGTCCTCTTCCCCGTTCACTTCTCCTTCCGTTCCTTCTTCTTTTCCTTCCTATCCTTCTTGTCCTTCTTGTCCTTCTTGTCTTTCTTGCCGTCGCCGTCCTGCTCCTTCAGCGCGCGCTTGATGGCCTTCTTGACATCATCCTCGCACTTGCCGCACTTGCTGCCGGCGCCGGTTTCCTTCTGTACTTTCTTATAGGTATCTGCCCCTGCCGCGACCGCCTTTTCCACATCGCCCGCGGTCACTTTCTTGCAGGGGCACAGCATCTTCTCCTTGGCCATAGCCGCCTCCTGTGTGTTAATACCTGCATTATACCCGGCAGCCCAAGTTTAGCGCCGGGCCCTGCGTGATATAATCACAGGGTATTTCATCAAGGAGGACAAGGCCATTTTTAACTTATTCGGACGCAAACAAAACAGCAAGTCCATGGCGGATGCGCTGACAGAAGCCAAAGAAAACCCCGCGGTGCGGGTAGTGGACGTGCGCAGCCGGCAGGAGTATATGTCCGGCCACATTCCCGGCGCCATCAACCTGCCGCTGGAAGACTACCAACAGGCGCAAAGCCTGCTGCCTGACAAGCAGGCGCCCATTTACCTGTACTGCGCTTCCGGCGCGCGCAGCGGCATGGCTGCCGGCATGCTCAAGCGCCTGGGGTACGAACAATGCGCGAACATCGGCGGCATCTACAGCTACAACGGCACGCTGGAGAAATAGCATGAAGAGAAAGACATGGCTGATGACTGCCCTGCTTGCCGCCGCGCTGCTGTTAACAGCCTGCGCACAACCTACGCCGCCCGCAGCACCCACCGCCGCACCCGAGGCAACGCCCGCCGCGGACGAACTCCAAGCCCCCAAAGCCGAATACCGCCGCATGGATGTGGCACAGGCCAAGGCCCGCATGGACAGCGGTGACGACATCCTGGTGGTGGACGTGCGCACCGCAGGCGAATACCAAGCTGGACACATCCCCGGCGCCATCCTGCTGCCCAACGAAACCATCGGCCAGGAGCGGCCGGAGCAGCTGCCTGACCTGGACCAAGAAATACTGGTCTACTGCCGCAGCGGCAACCGCAGCCGCCAGGCCGCCATGAAGTTGGTGGCCATGGGCTACACCAATGTGCACGACTTTGGCGGCGTAACCAGCTGGCCCTATGACCTGGTGGAAGGCCTGGAGTAGGGCGGATGGGGTACGTCCGCTTTTTGAAAAAAGCGGAGCAAAAACTTTAATGTGGATAGCCAGGCGTGCTAACCAGCCCACAATGTGTCCATGATGCAACAAGATAGCACCCACAAAAGAGGACAGACCACACTGGCCTGTCCCCTTTGCTATGCCTACATCCTATTGGTTTTTGTGCGGCTTTGCCGCAACCATCCATTCCGAATTCCCAATTCCGAATTAGCCCGCATCTCGCCGCAACCATCCATTCCGATTTCCGAATTCCTAATTCCGAATTAACCTCAAACCACCGTCATCCACAATATCAGCGGAATGCTCACCAGGCACAGCACCGTGGACAGCGTCACACCGGTGGCGGCGTACAGGGTGTCCTTCTCATAGCGCTCGGCAAACATCAGCCCGCTGACGGCGCTTGGCATGGCCGTGGTCAGCACCATGACGCCCAGCACCAGGCCGTCAAAGCCCAAGGCCTTCATCACCGCGAACACCGCCAGCGGCAGCAGCAACAGCCGCAGGGCGACCGTGCCCCACAGCGGGCCGTCCCGCAGGTCCTTCACGCGGAAGTCCTGCATGCGGGCGCCCGCCAGCAGCATGGACAGCGGCGTGGTCATGCCGCCCAACTGGTTTAACAAACTGGGCACAGGGTTGGGCAAGCGCACATCCAACAAAAACAACGCCAGCGCCAGGATACACGCCAACAGCCCAGGGTTTGTCAGCATACGCCCCAGGCTGACCTGCCCGTGGGCGAAATACCGCTCGAACTGCGAAAACAGCAGCAGGTTAAAGGCCATGATGTAGGCCGCCAGCAGCAGCGCGCCTTCGTCCCCGTACATGGCCGTGACCAGCGGCAACCCCATGAAGCCGGCGTTGGGCATGGCGGACAGCGCCACAAACACCGCGCGGCGCTTTTCCGGCAGCCGCTTTTTCGCCGCCGCCCACAGCGCAACGCCGCCGACCGCCATCACCGCCAGCGCCGCCAGCAATATCATGATGAAACTGCGCTTGGCCTCAGGCGAAAATGTCCGCTGTGTAACCATCAGAATCATGGCCGGCGTGGCCACGTTGAGCACCACCAGGTTGACACCCCGCATGCCGGCGGCGTTGAGCATATCCCGCCGCCGCAGCACCAAGCCAATGCCCGCGATGACCAGCATGACCACAATCTGCTGTACCACAGCCGTAATGCCCATGGCGCCCCTCCTTCCTGTGCATGAAACTAACAGGCATCATACCACACAGGGGCAAAAGAACAGCCTTCTCGCCCGTGCGGCAGCGCAAGTTTTAGGGAACTGCTCCCGCTTGAACATACAAGAAGAACCACAAGCGCACCAAGCACCACAAGTCACCAAAATGGTGACTTGGATCACGATTTTTCAAGTGCGACTGCTTTAGAATGGATATATCAACAGGAAAGCAGGTGCCCACATGACACAGCAAATTTCTTTTAACGACGCCAAGAAAGCCCATCTGAAGACCCTGAAGACTTATGTACCGGTCGTAGAGCGGGTTCACGGTAGCCACCACCCGGAGTTTCACGACGTACGCAAACTGTTTGACTCCATGGCGGAGAAAATCAGCGCCGCGGGGCGCGGCCGCCCGCAGCTGGAAGAGGAGTTCGCGCAGCTAAGACAGGTGACCGACAACTACACCGTGCCGGGAGATGTCTGCGAAAGCTACGAGGCCGTGTACCAGATGCTTAAGGCGCTGGACCAGGCGTACCAGGCCTAAGGAGGCGGCCATGCAGCGTACAATCCTCAAGAACAAACGGCTCATTACCCTCATCAGCGGCATATTGGTGGCGGGCGCGTTCGCCAGCCACTACCTGCTGCACAACGAACCCGTCGCCCAGTGGATGATGCTGGTGGCGTCCATCGTGGGCGTAGCCCCCATCGCCCTGCAGGCCTACCAGGCCCTGCGGGTAAAGGTGGTCAGCATTGATGTGCTGGTCACCATCGCGGTCATCGGCGCGCTGCTGATAGGCAACTATGAGGAATCCGCCGTTGTCACGTTCCTGTTCCTGTTTGGCGATTACCTGGAGCTGCGCACGCTGAACAAAACGCGCTCCGCCATTCGCGAACTGACCGAAATGGCGCCCGAAAGCGCATTGAAGCTCATGGACGACGGCACCTACCAAGAAGTGCTGATTGACGAAGTAGACGTTGGCGACAACCTGCGCGTGCTGACCGGCGCCAAGGTGCCGGTGGACGGCCGCGTCATCAGCGGGGAAGGGCATGTGAACCAGGCCAGCATCACCGGGGAGCCCGTGCCCGTTGGCAAACAGGTGGGCGACCAGGTGTTCGCCGGCACCATCCTGGACAACGGCACGCTGCACATCGTCGCCGACCGCGTAGGCGAAGACACCACGTTTGGCCGCATCATCGAGTTGGTGGAAGAAGCGCAGGACGCCAAGTCTGAAGCCGAACGGTTCATCGACCGCTTTGCCAAGTGGTACACCCCAGCCGTGCTGGTGCTGGCCTTCGTGGTCTGGCTCATTTCCAGAAACGTGGAACTGGCCATCACTGTGTTGGTACTGGGCTGCCCGGGCGCTCTGGTCATCGGCGTGCCGGTATCCAACGTAGCCGGCATCGGCAACGGCGCGCGCCACGGCGTGCTGCTCAAGGGCAGCGAGGTCATCCACGACTTCAGCCGCGTGGACACCATGGTGTTTGACAAGACCGGCACCCTCACCGCAGGCCGCCCGGAGGTAGCGCAGGTGAAGCTATACCACGACGCGCCGGAGGAAACCCGCGCCCTGCTTCACAGCGTGGAAAGCCAGAGCGACCACCCCCTGGCCCGGGCCATCGTGGCGCACCTGGCGGACACCCCCACCTATGATGTCACCGAAACCAATGTGGTCAAAGGCGGCGGCATTGTCGCGCAAGTACAGGGCAAGCGTGTGGCGGTGGGCAACCTGGCCCTGATGGCGCAGGAAGGTGTACCCATTAGCCCCCAGGCACAGCAAGACGCGCAGACGATGGAGCAAGCCGGCCACTCCCTGGTGCTGACCAGCGTAGACGGCAAACTGCACGCCATGGTGGGCATCAGCGACCAACTGCGCCCCGGCGTGAAGGACGACCTGCGGCGCTTGAAGCGCATGGGCGTCAAGCACCTGGTGCTGCTGAGCGGCGACAACCAGGGCACCGTTGACCTGGTGGCCAAGGAACTGGGGCTGACCGAGGCCCACGGGCACATGCTGCCCGAAGACAAGGCCGCCTATATCAAGGAACTGCAGGCGCAGGGGCGCATCGTGGCCTTCGTGGGCGACGGCGTGAATGACAGCCCCTCTCTTGCGCTTTCACAAATCGGCATCGCCATGGGCAGCGGCACCGACGTCGCCATCGAAACCAGCGATGTGGTGCTGATGAACTCGGACTTCAGCCGCCTGCCCCATGCCCTGGGCCTGGCCAAGGCCACCGCGCGCAACATGCTGCAAAACATCGTCATCGCCATCGGCGTGGTGCTGGTGCTGCTGGTCAGCCTGTTCCTCAGCAGCTGGATGAACATGTCCATCGGCATGCTGGTACACGAAGGCAGCATCCTGGTGGTCATCCTCAACGGCATGCGCCTGCTGCGCTACAAAATACGCGGCCGGTAACGCGGAAAGCAACTGCACAACCATGGAACCATGTACCCAATGAACCAACACCAAACACCGGAAGGAGAAACACCATGAAAAAAGCAACCATTCAACTTGAAACCCTAACCTGCCCGTCCTGCATGACGAAAATCGAGGCAGCCCTGAAGGGGCTGGACGGTGTCAACAAGGACACCTTGAGCGTTTCGTTTAACACCAGCAAGGCCAAGGTGGACTACGACGACGCGAAGGTGGACATCGACGCCATCACCAAGCGCATCACCGACCTGGGCTACGAAGTGAAAAAGACCCAGGTGAAGGACGCGTAAGCGGTAAGTAACGTGACAAGGCACGCCCCCGAACCAAATGGTTCGGGGGTGTGCTTTGCATGCGCTGATGATTATCGTCCAACGGTACATTCCATCGTCCAAAATCAGGCGAAATTGGACGAAACGCAAGGTGGTTGGACGATAAATAGAGAACATAGTGTAAGACATGCGACATATCCCAAGAAACGTTCGTCTATTGAGGTGAAGGGAGGTGAAACAAGGATGGCACTTGTCCAGGGCCCGGACAAGCAGATGACCGCCGGTCAGCGCTTTGAACTGTTGGTGGAGGAGCACCAGACATCCCTGCTTCGCATCTGTTACCTGTTCCTGAAAGACCATTCCTTGGCGGAAGACGCAGTGCAGGAAACCTTCCTGAAAGCCTACCGCAGCATGGATACATTTCGCGGAGAAAGCTCTGAGAGAACCTGGCTGACCCGCATTGCAATCAATGTATGCAAGGACATGCATAAAGCCACCTGGTTTCGTCTCGTTGACCGTTTCACCACCCCTGAGATGCTCCCAGAAACAGTGTATGCCTATAGCGAACCGGAAGAAAGCCTGGTGCTACTGGTCATGAACCTGCCGCGCAAACTGCGCGAAGTGGTCGTGCTGTACTACTACCAGAACTTTGACACCTATGAAATCGCCGACGCGCTGGGTATCGCCCGCTCCTCCGTATCATCACGCCTGCAAAGAGCGCGGCTGAAACTTCGAGCATCGCTGGAAAGGATGGACGCCAATGAATGATGCACACAGAAGCCTTGTGCAGAGGGCTGTTGACCGCCGGTTGTCCGGCTTAGAAGGAGACCCCCTTTTGGCACAGCGCATTCTACTGAACACACAAGGAAAGGAACCCATCATGAAAAAGAAATTAGCTGTGGGGCTGGCATTTGCCCTGGTCATCACTGTATTGTCTGTCGGCGCTCTCGCCGCAAGCCTTCTCTTCTCCCCACGCTATGACGCGGCAAAACTTGCCAACGAAACGCTTGAAAAGCAATATGGTATTACGGACAAAATGATGACGGCACTATACCGCCAGGCCGAGCAGAAGGAGGACGGCAGCACGGTATATACCTACCAGTCTTTTGAAAACATCGGCAAAATAGGCGCCTACACCGTCACCGTAAAAGATAACAAGGCCACCGCCGTTTGGAGTTTGGACGGAACAGACACCAGCGGCGGCCTGGAGGCAAAGGCTTGGGGGCCCGAGCAGTTGAACATGATGCTGACTGATTACCCCGCGGTCATGACCTACCTATCCCAACAGAAGGACGCGTATACTGCCACCAATTTGGCGCCCCCGCCCAGCATGACCCCGGAGGAAGCCGAAATAGCCAAAGCGGAAATAACCGCACTGGTGCTGAAGGCAGCCGATATCACCCTGCAGCAGGCGTTTGAGAACGCCAGAGAGGCTGTCATCACGGAGTACAGCTTGACTGAGGAGCAGCAAGCCCTGCTGATGGGAGACACTGACAGCACCACCTACAAAATGGATGAGGAGCGCCCGCTGGTTTCCCTGTTCTTTCATCTAAGTCAAGGTGATGAGTGGATTGAAAAGGACGGCATCTATGTGGTCACCATCAATATGAAGACAGGAGAAATCGAGGAAATCATCTACGATTCGGGCCTGGCAGCAAACGGTTAAAACCGTTTAAACAAGGAAGCGCTGTGAAGATTCACGGCGCTTCTTTCAATGTAGTGATAGACGACAAGTAACCGCCGGGTTGTTTGGCGTCAACAGCCCACAACAGCCCGGCTAACGAGCTACAGTTCCTTCACCATCCAATACTTCTTCAGAAAGGTTCCGTCCTTTAAGCGAATCGCCTTGGGCATTTCCGCAACTTCCACGAAACCGAGCTTATCGTACAGATGTCGGCCGCGCTCATTGCCCTCGATGTACTCAAGCTCCAGCTGCATAAGGCCCTTTTCTTTTGCAATTTCAACCATCTCCCGCAGCATCGCTGTACCAATGCCAATACCGCAGTATTTCTTGATGATGGCAAGCGCAACCACCGCGCGATGAGCCATCTTCATTCGTTTGTATAAGCTCATTTCGCAGTGTCCCACAAGCTCCCCATCAATGAGGCAAATGATCATCAACTGGTGTTGCGATGCATTCACGCTTTCTATAAACCTGACTTCCTGTTCCGTCGTTTCAACAAACTCCTCCGGATAGCGATGGAGGAAATCCGTTTCTTCAACACATATCTTCATACTCCGCAACAGGGCATCGGCGTCAGAAGCCAACGGACTGCGCATAACAGCATCCTGCCCGTTTCGCAAACGGATTGTTTTAGGCTCAACAACCATGATGATTCCATTTCCCTTCTGTAGCCTGTCAATTGATGTTGATGATGTGGCGCAGATGGTGGGGCTCGAACCCACGTGGGCTTGCGCCCAAACTGATTTCAAGTCAGCCTCGTTATGACCACTTCGATACCTTTGCAATAACAATTTGGTCATGCTATCGCACAGCGGTTTGATTGTCAAATACCACAAAATACATGCTTGCACTTTGATAGCAATGCTGCAATAATGGCACGAATGAAGGGTCTCCGTTGCGGACAGCCGGAGGCCCAGCGCATGCAAACTGAGATGTGGTCGACAAAGCAGCATGTGCCTTATGGATACGCACAGTTTGAGCATCCATGCGCCTGCTTTATGAACCAACGGTTTTTTTACGCAAGAGAGGGCGAGAGACACATGAGCGATGAATCGCAGGCCATTCGGTTTTCCACCCCGCGCATGGATATAAAGGATATGCGATTGGATGACTGCGCCTACGCTGCCAGCGAGTGGGGGCATCCTGTTTATGGCCAGTACATGGCAGACCCGATGTACCGTAACGGGGATGAACTGAAAGAAATTCTGCGCGACGAGCTGGTCAACCATGCGCACTGGGAAGACGACTTCTACTTCAGCGTTTTAAGGCGCGGCACAAATGACATCATCGGCACTGCCTGCGCATATGCGGAGAAGGAAGAAGGGGTATGGGGCATCGGCTACTCCATAGACCATGAACTATGGGGTCAGGGTTTGGGAAAAGAGCTCATCGCCGGACTGCTTCACTTTGTGAAAGCCAAGGGTGCCCAAGTTGCTTCGGCGCAGGTGGCACAGCAAAACACGGCATCTGTCAAAGCTTGTTTGCACAACGGGATGCAAATACATGAAGAAGGCCAATTTCGGAAATCCGGCACAGATATTGTTCACCCTTCCTATGATTTAAGAAAACGCCTGTAGTGTCGTGATGCACCTGCGCAATAGGCCCTGGCTTTAATCCACAAAGGCCCGCCTCTATCTGAGACGGGCCTTTTGTATCAACTGTTGTTGATGATGTGGCGCAGAGGGTGGGATTCGAACCCACGTGGGCTTGCGCCCAAACTGATTTCG
>CAYFSN010000064.1:0-11485 GCA_964345845.1 uncultured Christensenella sp. | reverse complement strand
GCAAGGACCGGCTGAAAGCATTACACGGCGGGTGTGCTGGCATGCGGTCAGCACACCCGCCGGAGGTTTATTTGAGCCTATTGGTTACATGTTTACTGGGCAATGCTGCCGTAAATGCTGCCCCAACCGAAGCCCGGCAGGTAGGTTTTCACCTTCAGCTCCAGGCGGTCAGAGAACATCTGGTACATGATATCCTGCACCATGGGAATCAGGATGACCTTCTCCAGGAAGATCTCCTCCAGTTTCTGGGTTTCCTGCAGCATGCGCATGTAGTCCGTCTTTACTTCCGCGCTATCGCACACAGCAAACTGCGCCTCAAACTCTTCATCGAAGTAGTTGTTGGGGCTGTTGGCGTAGCTGGTGAGGTAGTAGTAGAAGCACTGATAGGGATATGTGCGAGCAGCGCCGCGCGACCAGTCATTGGGGCTGAGGTCCCACTTGTCGTCGCCGGTCTTCTTAAACTCGGTGGCGGACAGCGGTGTGGACACGATGTCCACGGAAACGCGCCCTTCAAACATCGCCGGCAGTTCCTGCTGCAGGTACTCGCCTACACGCTTCCAGGTGCTGTCAGAGTCGCCTACCTGGAAGATGATGGGAATCACAACGTCCTTGCCAACACCCATCTCCTCACAGGCCTTGTTGAAGTATTCCAGGGCCAGTTCTGGGCTATAGCCATAGGGGCCCCAGCTCTCAACCAGGTTGGTGACGGCTTGGCCATACTCGGACTCACGGTAGGTGAGCGCGCTCTCGCTGAGAATGCCGGCCTGGCCGCTTACATAGGTGCCCGTGGGTTCCATGTAACCAAACAAGTTGCGCGCGATGACCTCGCGGTTCATGGCGTGGTACATGGCCTTACGGTAATTCACAGAACCGCTGATGGGGTTGTTGGGGTTTTTGCAGTTCACGTCGATGTGATACACGGTGTTGGTGGCGTAGTTCACCATGCGCGGGTCATCGATATAGTCGTCGATGGTGTTGGTGTCGGGTGTCAGGTCATCCAGCATACCCTTCTCCCACAGTTCAACCCGGGCGTTCATCTCAGGAATGATGCGCACTTCCACGCGATCATAGTTGAACAGATCGGCCAGCCAGTAGTCTTCGTTCTTGACATAGACGTGCATGGAGTCAACCACCCAGCTGTCGAATTTGTACGGGCCAATGCCCATCCATCTCTCCAGCGTGGTGCCGTAGTTGGTCTCTGTGCGCTCAGCGTTCATGCCCGCCTCATAGAGGGGTTCATACACCGGGAAGGTGGAGCGGTCAGTGAAGTGTGAGCAAACGTCGGTCTGTGTGGCGGGAGTCTCCGTGGTGATCTGAATGGTGTAGTCATCAATCTTCTTGATGCCGACATCATCCCACGCAACGGTGTTGCTGGTTCCCTGACGGGCATACTCAATGGCATTGACAATGGTAATGCTGTACTTGGCCAGGAAGTCGGCCATCTGATTGGCGAGGATGGGATCCAGCTGCATTTTAAACGAATACATAAAGGTGTCAGCATTGATGGGATCCCCGTTTTGCCACTTGGCTTCCTCACGAATCTTGATTTGCCAGTTGAGCTCGTCAATCTGGATGGGCAGTTCTGATGCCAGGTCGCCGATGTAGTTGAAACTCATACCGTCTTCCGCGGGATAGCGGCGGAACAGCGGCGATGAGCAATAGTCATGCGGCGTCTGAAGGGCACTTTCTACGGAGTCATGTCCGTTGAGGATGGGGCAATCCATGCCCATATAGGTGCGGTACACGTTTTCGGTGTCGGGCGCCGCCGCGAAAGTAGTTGCGGCCGAACCCAGTAAGAGCATCACGGTCAGAAGAATGGCAACGTGTCTTTTCATTGGATATCCTCCTTTACCTATACTTTCCGGGCGGTTGCCCGGATAATAGCAAAATAGGGCAGCAGGGGTCCAAGAAGGCTACGACCAGGGATTACTAATCAGAAAAGCGGAAAAGAGATGACAACCGAAAGAAACAGAAACGCAAACGCAAACAACAGCAGCCATAGCGCATCCTTGTCCTTGGGCGCGGCTTGCACATACTCCAAGTATCCGCCCATCATTTTATCGTTAGGGGTTTCACGGCGGCCGCGCAGCATGTTGAGCAGGGACTTGGTGCCATACTTGGTGCTGTTGAATGTACCAAGGTTCTTCATCACACCCCAGATTCCTGCGACTAGAAAAACTGAACCAATGATGAATAATAAATCAGCTGTGTAGGAGGCGTTAGTGCCGGCCTTTGTTGTCAATAGCAGCCCAGAAGCCCCAGCGCCCACGGCAAGCAAAAGCAAAGCCCTCCGCCAAAGCCCCTTCTTGCTTAATAACAAAGCAAACATCAATACAATCCTCCTGCGTATGGAATGGTTTTGTCCCATCAGGTATGAAAGTTAATGCTCGAAAGATGTTTTCATTATACACATGAACGCATGAAAGTCAAAGGATTTTTTGGCCGATTGGAGCACTTGCGCCCAGCATGAGAACTGTCCTTGCGTTCGCTCGCCGCGCAAGTATAATGATGACCAGGATGTTCACGAGGAGGGTTCGCATGCAGCAGCGCGGCCGGTTCAAGGAGTTTTTCCAGCGGTATATCGTTGATGCCATGAGCAGCATGGCGTTGGGTTTGTTCTCATCGCTGATTATTGGGCTGATTATTTCGCAGATATCGCAGATACCCGGGCTTCAGTTCATGCAGCCGTACGCCCAGATGGTCAGCGCCTCCTCCCCGGTCGTAGGCGCTGCCATCGGTGGCGCCATCGCTTACGGGCTGAAGGTGAAGCCACTGGTTGTCTTCTCCTCCGCAGTGACAGGGGCTCTGGGCTATCAGCTGGGCGGGCCGGTGGGCGCGTACCTGGCGGCGGTCGTGGGTGCCGAAGCAGGCCGCCTGGTGGCCGGCCGCACCCCGGTGGACATTGTGCTGATTCCCATTTGCACCATTGTTGCTGGCGGTGTCATCGCTCAACTTACTGGCCCGGCCATTGGTGCCGGCATGGCGGCCTTTGGCGGCTTTATCAACACCGCAACCACCCTGCACCCGCTGCCCATGGGCATGCTGGTCAGCCTGTTGATGGGGCTGGCGTTGACAGCGCCCATCAGCTCCGCCGCCATTGCCATCAGCCTGGGGCTGGACGGCCTGGCAGCTGGCGCTGCCTGCGTGGGCTGCTGCGCGCAAATGGTTGGGTTCGCGGTGCAGTCGTACCCTGATAACGGCATCGGGGGGCTGCTCAGCCAAGGGCTGGGCACGTCCATGCTGCAGTTTGGCAACATCATGAAAAAGCCGTTAATTTGGCTGCCGCCCAGCATTGTTTCAGTCATCCTGGGGCCGGTCTCCACCATGCTCTTTCACATGCCCAACAACCCCATTGGTGCCGGCATGGGCACCAGCGGGCTGGTGGGGCAGTTTGCCGCATGGCAAAGCATGCAAGGCGCCTTCTCCCCCATGCAGTCGCTTGGTCTCATTGTGCTGATGCACTTCCTGCTGCCCGCACTGCTTACATGGCTGGTCGCGTCGGCCTTTCGCCGGGCGGGGTGGATACGGCCAGGCGATATGCGCATCATGAACTAACAAAAAGGGCTTCGCACAAATCGTACGAAGCCTTTTTGTTGGGTTAAACGTGTTAGGAAATCGCCGCCAGCATTTTCTCGATGCTTGCCTTGGCGTCGCCCAACAGCATCATGATGTTGGGCGCGGGCTCATACAGCGGGTTGGGTACGCCAGCGTATCCGGGCTGAGTGTCAAAGTTGCAGATGATGAGGTGCTTGGCCTCCACGGCGTTCAGCACCGGCATGCCGTAGATGGGCGTGTCCTCCGCGGTGTTGGCGGCGGGGTTGATGACGTCGTTGGCACCCACCACGATGACCAGGTCGGTGTTGCCCATGTCGGGGTTGATGTCATCCATCTCATGCAGTTCATCGTAGGGAATGTCCACTTCGGCCAGCAGCACGTTCATGTGGCCAGGCATACGGCCAGCCACCGGGTGAATCGCAAAGCGAATTTGCTTGCCCATGGCGCCCAGCTTGCCATGCAGCTGCTTGAGCAGCTCCTGCGCCTGGGAAACGGCCATGCCGTATCCGGGAATGATGATGATGTCCTTGGCGTCATTCAGCCACTGTGGCAGCTGGTCTTCCGTTGCGGCGACCGGAGCCTCCACAGCAGGCGCTTCGGCCGCAACTTCGTCACCAGCAACGGCTTCGGCTGCATCAGCGACCGGAGCCACAGGCTCGGTGACCTGTTGGGGCGCCGGCTTGGGCTTGTCCGCCTTCGCGGGCGCTTTGCCAAAGATGATGGCGCTGAGGTTGCGGTTCATGGCGCGGCACATAATCTGCGTCAGCAGCAGGCCGGAGGCGCCAACAATGCCGCCAACCGCCACCAGCAGCACATCGTTAATGGCCATACCAGCGATGGCGGCCGCGACGCCTGAGGTGGAGTTTAGCAGAGAAATGGTGATGGGCATGTCCGCGCCGCCAACGGGGAACGCAAACAGCAGACCGAAGGCCAGCGACAGGATGGCCGCAAGCAAGGGCAGCCAGACGCCGCCGTCAACCAAGACAGACAGCACAATCAGTACACCCATGGCAATGGCACTGCCCGCAGTCAGCATCATGTGATTGGGCAGGCGAATGGGTTTTTGCGGCAGGATGCGGTGCAGCTTGCCGGCCGCAACCAGGCTGCCCGAGAAGGTCAGACCGCCGACCACCAGCGCCAGCATGGCCGTGACCATGGCGAAGGTGGACATGGTGGCGTCTGTGCGGATGGTCAGCCAGGCCGCGATGGCACTGGCCGCGCCGCCCAGGCCGTTTAGCAGGGCAACCATCTGGGGCATGGTAATCATCTTCACCACACGGGCAAAGACCACGCCGATGGCGGTGCCAAGCGCAAGGCCAACCCACACTTCAACGTGGGAGAGCAAGCCGTCTTTGATGAACACCAGGCAGATGGCAATCAGCATGCAGAGGGCGCTGAGGCGGTTGCCGCGAACGGCCGTTTCCACCTTGCTCATCCAGCGGATGCCAACCAGCACGCCGATGCTGAGGACGGCACTGAGGACGTAGTATACGGTACTGCTCATGCCGCGTCCTCCTTGTGATCGCTGCCCTTAAACATTTTCAGCATGCGATCGGTCACGATGAAGCCGGACGCGACGTTGATGGTGGCGCAGATGATGCCCAGAATGCCAAGCAACTTGCTGCCAAAGCCAACCGCCAGGGCGGTCGCGGTAATCATGCCGAGGATGGTGACGCCGCTCAGCGCGTTCATGCCGCTCATCAGCGGGGTATGAAGCAGGCTGGGAACCGAACTGATAAGCTTGTACCCCAGCAGCGTCGCCGCAACGAAAACGAGAACCAGGATTAATTCCGTCATAGCCCCATTGCCTCCCGGGCACCCTGGTGAACGACCTGCCCGCCCTGGGTGGTCAGGATGCCTTCCACAATCGGATCGCTGGTATCAAGCGCCATCTGGTTGTCCTTCACCAGGTACTTGACCAGGTTGTACATATTCTGCGCGAACATCCAGGTGGAGCTCTGCGGCAGCAGGCCAGGGATGTTCTTGATGCCAACCACATGCACCAGTTCGTGCTCGGTCACTTCACCGGGTACGGTGCATTCGCAGTTGCCGCCCTGGTCAATGGAGATGTCCACGATGACCGCGCCGGGCTTCATAGATTCCACCATGTCCTTGGTCAGCAGGATGGGGGCCAGTTTGCCGGGCACCAGCGCGCTGAGGAACACGATGTCCATTTTCTCCAGGTGGGGTTTGAGCATTTCTCGCTCATGGGCCAGAAGTTCGGGGCTGAGGCTGAGGGCATAGCCGCCTTCGCCGTGGGCCTTGTCATCGGGGATGTCCACATCGATGACCTTGGCGCCCAGGGACGCAGCCTGCTCCCGTGCGGAGGCGCGAATGTCCACCGCGTAGGTCACCGCGCCCAGGCGTTTGGCCGTGGCCAGTGCCTGCAGGCCGCCAACACCCACGCCCACAATCAGCGCGTTTAGGGGCTTAATCATGCCAACGGCGCTGAAAATCTGCGGAACGAAGGAAGGCAGCAAGTTGGCCGCGATGAGCATGCCCTTGTAGCCGGCGCAGGTGCTCATGGAGGTCAGGGCGTCCATGCTCTGCGCGCGGGTGATGCGCGGCACGCCATCCAGCGTCAGCGCGATAACACCCTTCTTGGCCATGTTCTTGACCATTTCATGGTTGGCGGGAGAGGCGGGGTGAATAAAGGTAATGAGGTACTGACCTTCGTGCATCAGGTCCACCTCGTGGCGCTGAAGCTTTTCATTGAACAGCGGCTCTTTAACCTTCAGGATGAGTTGGCTTTTGTTGTACAGTTCCGTGACATCAGATACCAGTTTGGCGCCTGCGGCCTGGTAGTCTTCATCATGAAAATAGGCACCAGCACCGGCGCCCTGCTCCACCAACACCTCATGCCCGTCTTTGACCAGTTTGGCCACCGTGTCCGGTGTCGCCGCAACGCGGTCTTCACTGTGCATGATTTCCTTAGGAATACCAATGATCATGTGTCTTGTCCCCCTTTTAAATTGTCGCTCATAGCAAAGGCATTATACCCCAGGTTGGTGGTCGCCGCAAGGCCTTTTGTGTTATTTCGAACGTAGTTTTGTCTTTGTTTTGCTTGACTTCCATGCGCGAAGCCTTATGATATGCTTGGATGAATGCAGGAGGCAAAATATGACCACGGACGGCAAGCTGCTGCGCAGCATAGAAACCAAGTACGCGGCCGTACAAAGCACTTATTGGATTGCCATCTGCGCGAAAAGCAGCTTCATGGCCGTTTTCCTTTCCTACTACGGCCTGAGCGATACCCGCATTGGGTTGACCAGCGCCATGGTGGCGGGTTTCACCATCGCCTTTCAGCTGTTCGTCTCCAAGTTTTCCGACGCCCGCCAGCAAACCCCCATCAAACGCATCATTACGGCGCTGTATATTGTTGCCATCATGGGCGCCGTGCTCATTGTTTCCCTGCCGCTTTCCGCGGCGGCCATGATGTTGGTATACGCGCTGACGGGCGGCTTCAGCAATACCATCAACGGGCTGCTCAACGCCCAGTTCATGCAATATATCAACCTGGGCTTTCCGGTGCAGTACGGCTGGCCGCGCGGCGTGGGCTCGGTACTGTATGCCCTGGCGGCGCTGGCTTTGGGCGCGCTGGTGGAGCGGTTTGACCCTTCATTGCTGATGCCGGTGTTTATCGCGGGCTGTCTGGCCGGCATCGGTGCCATGGCGCTCATGCCCAACCCCAGCACCCTGACCGAACGCAGGGCATCTGTCTTTGTGCAGGAGAAGGGCAGCGCCAACACCACGTACCGGGACATGCTCAAGCGCTCCCCGGTGTTAGTGGTGTTTTTGCTTGCGGGCATTCTGCTGTATGTCGGCCAATCGGGCTCCCTGTTGTTTCTGGTGCGCGTGGTGCAGGGCGCCGGCGGCGGCAATGCCGAGTTTGGCCTGGCCATGTTCATTCAAGGCGGCATTGAAATGCCCGCCATGTTCCTGGCGCCAAAGCTGTTAAAGCGCTTTAAGCCCATCTCCATCCTCACCTTTTCACTGATGATGTACTTTGTGAAGGGCATCCTATTAGTATTGGCCAACACCATCGCCCTGGTCTACCTGGCCATGGGCCTGAGCCTGTTTTGCTTTGGCCTGTACGGCATCGCGTCTGTCTACTTTGTCGATTCGCTGGTGTCCTCCGGTGAAAAGGTGCGCGCCCAGGGGTTAACCAGCCTGTGCTCCAGCGTGGGCGGCGTGGTCAGCAGCCTGCTGGCCGGCGCCATCATCGACCAGTGGGGGCTGAAAACCTTGCTGATTCTATCCTGTGTGGTGCTGACGGGCTCGCTGGCCTTGATGCTGACCGCGGGCAGAATGCACAAACGGGATGCATTAGTGCAGCCGCCTGCGCAGATTGCCTGACATACCCTTTGACATCGTCCAAGCCCGCGTGATAGGATATTGCATCGGCTTTGACGGAGTACAACCTTCGCGCAAAGCGTCAGCAAGAGAGGGCGGCAAACGCTGAAAGCTGCCTCTGACGCGGCGGAGCATTCCCTCCCGAGCCGCCCGGCTGAACCCATAGTAGGCTGGGCCGTGTGCCGCGTTACGGCGTTTGAGCGGAGGGCAAGCCCTCCGGAACTTGGGTGGTACCACGTGAACGGCGTCCCTTGCATGGCGAGGGGCGTTTTATTGTTTCAAAGGAGTGTAGTATGCGGGAACAGATTGACGCGCTGGTGTTGGGCGCGCAGCAACAGCTGGAGCAGTTAAGCAGCCTGAAGGAACTGGACGCGCTGCGGGTATCGGTGCTGGGCAAAAAAGGCACCTTAACACAACTGCTAAGGGGCATGGGCCAGGTAGCGCCTGAAGACCGCCCCCAGGTGGGCCAGTGGATTAACGCCGCCCGGGAGCAGCTGGAGCAGCTCATCGCCCAGCGGGAAGGCGCGCTCAAGCGCGCGGAGCGCGAACAGCAGTTAAAAGCCGAGGCCATTGACGTGACGGAGCCACGCAGGCTTCCCCGTGTCGGCGGACGGCACCCTAACAGCCTGGTGCTGGATGAGGTGCTGGATTGCTTTGTGGGCATGGGCTTTGAGGTGGTGGAAGGCCCGGAGGTGGAACTGGACCACTACAACTTTGAACTGCTGAACATCCCCAAGCATCACCCGGCACGCGATGCGCAGGACACATTCTATGTGGATGACAATGTGGTGCTGCGCACCCACACCTCCCCCGTGCAGGCCAGGGTGATGTTGGAGCGCAAGCCCCCCATCCGCATTGTGTGTCCGGGGCGCGTGTTCCGCGCTGACGAGGTGGACGCCACCCACAGCCCGGTATTTCACCAAATCGAAGGCTTAGTTATCGACAAGCACGTCACCATGGGCGACCTGAAGGGCACCCTGGACGCCTTTGCCCACCGGCTGTACGGCGAAGACATCGCCACGCGCTTCCGCCCAAGCTTTTTCCCCTTCACCGAGCCCTCCGCCGAGGTGGACCTTACCTGCATCCTGTGCCGCGGCGTGGGCTGCCGGGTGTGCAAGGGCACTGGGTGGATAGAAGTGCTGGGCAGCGGCATGGTGAACCCCAAGGTGCTGGAAATGTGCGGCATTGACCCCACGGTGTACAGCGGCTTCGCGTTTGGCATAGGGCTTGAGCGCATCACCATGCTGCGCTATGGCATTCCTGATATGCGGCTGCTGTTTGAAGGCGACGAGCGCTTCCTGCGCCAGTTTCGCTGAGCGAGGAGGAGAGACATGAAAACATCCGTTAATTGGCTGAGAGCATATACACAGGTGCCAGAGGACCTGAGCGCCTGGCAAAGCCGCATGATTATGACCGGGACGGCCGTGGAATCCGTTGAGCCCCTGGACCAGGGCCTCAGCGGCGTGGTGGCCGGCCGGGTGCTAACCTGCGAAAAGCATGAAAATAGCGACCACCTGCATGTGTGCACAGTGGATGTAGGCGCAGACGAGCCCCTGCAGATTGTGTGCGGCGCACCCAACGTGGCCGCGGGCCAGTTGGTGCCCACTGCCTTGGTTGGCGCTACGCTGCCCGGCGGCATGGTCATCAAGTCCGGCAAGATTCGCGGGGTGGAATCCTTTGGCATGCTGTGTTCAGCCACTGAGTTGAACGTGCCCCAGGAACTGTACCCCTCCGTGGGCGAAGCCGGGTTGCTGATTTTGCAGGACGACCTGGCGCCGGGCACTGATGTGCGCGCGGTGCTGGGCCTGGATGACGCCATCCTGGACGTGGAGGTGCTGGCCAACCGGCCGGACTGCCTGAGCGTGTGGGGCGTGGCCCGGGAAAGTGCCGCCGTGTACAACACACCATTCAAACTGCCGGCGCTTGACTTTGACACCACGAAAGAAGAAACCGCAAACCGCATCAGCGTGCGCGTGGAGGACATCGAACTGTGCCCGCGCTACGCAGGCCGGGTGGTGCACAATGTGCGCATCGGCCCCTCCCCCCGCTGGATGCAGCGCTGCCTGCATGCGGCCGGCATGCGCCCCATCAACAACATTGTAGACATCACCAACTTTGTCATGCTGGAAACCGGACACCCCATGCACGCGTTTGACCTAAGCCAGGTGCGGGGCAACGAGATTGTCGTTCGCCGGGCAAAGCCGGGCGAGAAACTAACCACGTTGGATGAAAAACAGCACGACCTCACCGGCGCTGAACTGCTGATTTGCGACGGCGTTGGCCCCACCGGCCTTGCCGGCATCATGGGCGGGCTGGACAGCGAAATCACCGAAAACACCCGCAGCATTTTCTTCGAGTGCGCATCCTTTGACCGTACCAACACCCGCATCGCGGCGCGCGGGCTGGGCATCCGCACGGAGTCCAGCGGCCGCTTTGAAAAGGGTGTCAGCCCCCTGACTGTAATGCAGGCCCTGGACCGCGCGTGTCACCTGGTGCAGGAACTTCAAGCGGGCGAGATTGCCTCAGGCGTCATCGACGTCTACCCCAATCCGGCGCCTCAGGGGCAGATTGTGGCCTCCGCCGAAAGCATCAACCGCCTGACTGGTGTTCCGCTGAAAGCCAATGACATGAAAGCACTGCTTGAGCGGCTGGGGTTTGATGCAACCGTTGATGGGGACCGCATCACCGCCCAGGCCCCGCCCTGGCGGCAGGATATTGAACTGGAAGCCGACCTGGCTGAGGAAGTGCTGCGCCTGGCAGGGTATGAACACATTCCCTCCACCCTGCTGCGCGGTGAAACCACCCCCGGCCGTGACAGCGAAAACAGACGGCGGCAAAGCCGCTTGGCGCGTATACTAAACGGCCTTGGCTATGACGAAATCATCAACTTCTCCTTCTTTGGTAAAAAGCAACTGGACACCCTGGGGCTATCCGCTGATGACCCGCGGCTGAACGCGCTGCCCATTCGCAACCCGCTGGGCGAAGACACCGCCCTGATGCGCACCACCCTGGTGCCGGATATGCTGAAAACGCTGGCGCTGAACATGAACCGCGGCAACAAGGAAGGCCTGCTGTATGAGTTCGGCACACTGTTTGATACCGCCAATCCCACAGCGGAAGGCCTGCCAAATGAACAGCCCTGGCTGATGCTTGGCGCCTATGGGGCAGTGCAAAGCTTCTACACCCTGCGCGATACCGTGCTGACCCTGATGGAGCAGGTCGGCGCACCATGGGATATCGGCGCACACACAGAACCCTACCTGCACCCCGGGCGCAGTGCCGCTATTCTGTCGGGCAAACAGGCCGTCACCCGCGTAGGCGAGGTGCATCCGGATACCGCGGACCAGTACGGCATGGAACAGCGGGCATGGATTGCCGAAGTCAACGTTCGCGCGCTGTTTGACGCCGCCACCCCCATGGCCCAGGTGAAGGACCTGCCGCGCCAGCCCGCGGTGGAGCGGGACATCGCCCTGGTGCTGCCCGAAGCGCAGCCGCTGCTGCCAGTGCTGCAGTCTATCCGCCGCGCTGGCGGTCAACTGATGTAAGCCGCGCAGCTGTTTGACGTATACCGCGGGCA
>CAYFSN010000063.1:7146-11516 GCA_964345845.1 uncultured Christensenella sp. | reverse complement strand
TTGGCCCGCGCCGCGATTCGCGGATGTCGTTGGACGGCAGGATGCTGACGATGCGCCGGCGCGTGCCGCCAAAGGACTTGACCAGGCCGGTCTGCGCTTCGCTGCGGCTGTATATGTGGGTCACCATCTGGCGCGCGCCCCGCTCGCCCAGCAGCTGCCCTGCGGATAACAGCAGCGCCCGGGCCATGCCGCGGCGGCGATACTCCTGCCTGGTATACATCATGACCAGCGCGGTGCTGTCCGGCGTGGCGCCGGTCAGCAGCATTTCACAAAGCGGCTGGCCGCTGCGGTAAAAGCCCAGCGCCATGAAGTAGGGCTGCTGCATTTGCAGGGTTAAAAAGTCCATGCCAATGGGCGTCATGCGGTGGGCGTTTAAGCGCTGCAAAAAGGCGTGCTGTTCCTGGGGCGAGCCCAGCGGCACCGACGCGAACTGACACCCCATGGGCGTTTGCGCGGGCAGCTCCGGCACCTGAAAGACATGCTCTTCCTGGGCGTCGGCGTTGACAAAGCCGTTGCGGGTGTAGAAGTTCAGCATATCCCAATGGTTGGCGGGCAGTTCGGTGTAGATGCGCCCCTTTAGTTGCGGATACTGGGAGCGCATCTGTTCCGCGCGGCCAAGCAGCGCCCCCAACAGCAGGTCACGGGCGGAGGGCTGCGCTTCAATGTTCAGGTAGATTTCCAGCGGCCGGTCCGGATACATCTGAGTGTTCATGGAAAGCACCGCATAACCGGCGCCCAACTGCACATAGCGGTCGGAGGCGACAAAGAAGACATCCTCCGCAGGGATGCCCTGATAGGGGGCCGATGGATGGGAAAGACGCATAGTTACTCCTCTATACAGCCGTCAGCGCCACTCCACCTCGGAGTAGCTCTTGCCGGGGGTAATGTCGTTGACAACGCGCTGCACCTCGGGGAACGCCTGTAAAATGCGGTCGCCGCAGCGCTCCTGCAGGTCGTAGGACAGCCGGGCGGGCAGCGCGCGCACCGTGCCGCCGGACAGGCTGGTGGTCACCGCCCGCAGGGCAATGGCCAGGTCGTCGCCGGTTTCGTGCCCCATGGGATACAGCACACAAAAATACTTCCACAGGCGCTTGTGCAGGCCCGCTTCGCGCACCTCTTCGCGGAAGATGGCGTCCGCCTTGCGCAATATGGCCAGGCGCTGGCGGGTGACCTCGCCCAATATGCGCAGCCCCAAGCCAGTGCCCGGGAACGGCTGGGCCAGGTAGATTTCCTGGGGCATGCCCAGGGCCTCGCCGATGTGGCGAATCTCTTCTTTAAACAGCTCCCGCAGCGGGCGAATGACGGGCTTATCAGTGCGCGCTTCCGGGGTGTGCGCCCGTCCGGCCTCCAGATTATCGTGCGCGCTGGCGCCGCTGATGAAGGCATCGTGGGGCAGGTTGGCCACCGTCTCCTCCAGCACTTCCTGGTACAACTTGTGGATGATGGCGGCCTTTTCCTCCATGCGGATGACGCCTGCCAACGCCTGGGTAAAGCGCTCCTGCGCGTTTACCCGCAGGATGTTCATGCCCAACGTCTCCTGATAATAGTAGAAGAAGTCATCCGCCTCCCGCTCGCGCAGCAAGCCGGTATCGATGAAAATGCCCTGCAGGCGCTCTCCCATTTCCCGGTGGGCGATGATGGCGGCGACGCCGCTGTCCAGCCCGCCCGTCATGGTGCAGATGGCCCGGGCTTCGCGGCCCAGGGCCGCCACTTCCTCACGGGCGCGGGAAATGAACGCGCTGTCGGTAAACCAGGCGGAGCAGCCGCAGATGTCCTGCGCGAACCGCAGCAACAGGTCCAGCCCGTCCGGGTCGTTTTGCTCCAGTTGGAAGGCAAAGCCGTAGATGGGCAGGGTGCGGTGCATAAAGCCGATGACCGCGTCATTGGCCGTCATGGCCAGCGGCACCAACTCCTCCGGCAACGTCATGGCGCGGATGGTATGCAGGTAGCGGTCGCTTTGCGCCCGCTCGCCAGACAGGGGCGACGGCTTTACCTGTACGGCCTCCACGGCGTGCAGCTGTTCCTTATCGCCCAAATCAGCGTTCAGCAGCTGCGCAAGCCCCAGCGCCGCATCCCCCATCGCCAGCAGCGGAATGCCCGCGCCAACGATGCGGCCGTCCATGTCCCGGGGCGCCTCGCCGGACACGCCGCCAGCCAGCACCACGCCCAGCGGCCGCTGCGCAAGCAGTTCCTCCAGCCCGGTGTTGCCCGGCAATATGGAGCAGTCGATGCGCTCAGCCCGCAGCTTGATGGCCAGCTGGCTTGCGTATTCGTCGCTGTAGTTGAGTATCAGCAGCCTGTCGTACATGATGTCTCCCCCGGGCTACTCGCCGTCTTGCACGGTGAAGTAGCCCACTTGTTCCGTTCGCCAGTTCACCAGGTATGCTTCCAGGCTCAGCTGGGTTTCCTGGTTGGCAATGCCGGTCTGCTTGGCGCCCATGATGCCCTGATAGGCCTTCACGGCATCTGATGTGCGCTGGTTGTAGGTGCCCGTCACCTGGTCCTGGGCAAGCAGTTGTACCTCCGCCAGCTTTTCCTGCAGGCGGCGCACCTTTTCGCCCTCCAGACCCATGCGCAGCACAATGTCCGCCAGGTCGCGCACGGTGCCGTAGCCTTGTATGCGCCAGTCATCCAGTTTGTAGTGCGCCCGGGCAACGGCCTCCGGGTTGTTGCCCTCCAGCACCTCCGCCACCATGCTGCCGTCCGGCGCCTGCAGCACGCGCTCCACCATGGCCACGTGTGATGTGTCCCCGGTGGAGCCATAGGAGAAAAACACCCAATCCCCCGGCTGGGGGATGTAGCTGTTCTTGGGCAGGGTTTCCGTATGCCCGGTGTACCACTGGCTGCCCCAGCCCGGCACGAAGCCGGTGCGGGCCACATAGCGGCCCTGCTTCAAAAACCAATCGCGCCCTGTGTTGTTGGCGCCGTACAGCGGGTATTGTGTCTTCAGCAGTTGAGTTCCCAGCTGTTTGTCCGCCTGGTCGACCGACCAGCACAAAAACTCTGCGCACCACTCCGCCTTGGGGTCGTCCACCCAGGTGCCATACTTAGTGGTGCCGTCCCGCTCTTCGGTGTAGCCCAGTTCTGCCCGGGCGATATCCAGCACCGCCTGTATTTCCGCGGGCACGGGGTAGGCAGGTTCAACCACCACTGCCGGCACCTCTTCAGCGCCCACCAAAGCGGACCCCGTTAAAACAGCCAACAGCAATATCACCAGGAATGGGCGCCTGAACACAATCTACCTCCTTGCAAAGCAGGGCTTATTATACCTTAGTCGCCCAGTTGCTGACAAGGCGCGGCATAGCCGCTGTCAAAGCGCAGCTGCCCTTCCTGGCCGGACACCATGCGCAGCGCCGCCTGCAGGGCGGCCATCATCTCGTCCGCTTCCACGATGACCACGCTGCCCCAGGGCAGCAGCAGCATGCGCTCCCAGTGCAGCCGCGCCGCGCGCAGCAGGTCCACCGCGCGGCTGGCGGGGGTGCCGCCGGAGTCTATCAAGCGCACGCCTTCTGACAGGATGGTGCCAAAGAACGCCATATAGCCGTCCCACAGCAGTTCCACCAGCGCATCGCTTGCCAGGCTCACCTCGCCGTTTTCCCGCATGCGCCGCATCAGCGACAGCAGGTCGCTGTAAAAGCCCTTCTTCAGCGACTGGCGGCGGTGCGCCTCAATCATGGCGGCTTCATCGTCACGCGCCAGGCTCAGCATGGAAGCCAGGTAACTTTCCTCTCCCCGGCGCAGCGGGCTGGCGAAGTACAGCAGGCGGTTTAGTTGCTGCACGCTGTCTTGAGGAACCTGCACCGCATATGCTTCGTACGCCGCTTGGGTGCGTTGGTCGCTGATGGACTGCAGCACCTGGCGCTTGGACTCAAAGTGGTGGTAAAAACTGCCTTTGGAGCACCCCACCTCGTCCAAAATGTCGTTGAGCGTGGTATCAGGGTAGCCCTTCTGGCTGAACAGCCGGGCGCCAACCTCCAGAAACTGCGCCTTGCGGCGCGCTCCCTTGTTCATGCCGCTCCCTCCATTCCCTGGTTCAATTATACTCGATGACCTGCTGAATCATGCGGTAGGTAGATGTAAACAGTTTCTCCCGCCGGTACTCCTGCCCGCCGCGCAGGTACACCCGGTAGGTATCCACCACGTACCCAGTGCGGGCGGCCTTCAGTTCGCGCTGTGTGCCGGGGGCAAGCGTGGTGTTTTGCTGGTAGGCGGCTTCCTTGGGCGGCGGGTTGGTGGCGGTCAGCTGCGTGGTCAGCTCAATGCTCTCCCCCGGGCCCGAGCGCATGCCGTATACCTCCACCAGCAGTTTGCGGTTTTCATAGCGCGCTACGATGAACACCGGTGTGGACTTGCTGTTTTTAAACTGAAAG
>CAYFSN010000063.1:0-7136 GCA_964345845.1 uncultured Christensenella sp. | reverse complement strand
CCGTCACCTTGCGGTTGTCATAGGAAGCGATCAGAAACACCGGGGTGTCCTTGTCGTTTCTGAATTTGAAGTCCAGGTTGGGCCAGTTCACAGTGGCATCCAGCCCCTTGTCCACATAGCTGCTGGGCCAGGCGTGGGGCGAGCGGTCCACAATGTCCATGTCCGCCAGGGCGGCCGCGTTAAACAGCGTGCTGCTCACCTGGCATACCCCGCCGCCCACATCGTCAAAGGTGACGCCGCCGGCGATGGCTGGCGCCATCTGGTAGCCCTTTTCCTGGGTGCGCTCCCCCACGGTTTTGTTAAACGAGAAGGTTTCCCCGGGCATCACGGTGGTGCCGTCAATGGCGCGCGCCGCCAGGGCGATGTTGGTGTTGCGCAGTTCATCCCGGGTGGTTTGCGTGGTGAAGCCGCCCAACATGATGAAGCTGTTTTGCAGTTCCACCGAAGTCACCTTGGGCAGCACGGTGTCGGGCATCAAGCTGATGCGCCCCTGCAGCTGGCCGGATTCCATCGCCGCTGTCAGCGCGTCGTAGATGGTCTGTTGGTCTATGGCAACGCCCGGCACATCCTGCGTCACGGTGAACGCCTTGGTGCCAAAGTCAAAGGTCTCAATGACGGCGTTGATGGGGTCGCGCTGTATTTGCTGCTGCAGCCAGTCCGCCACCTGGCGGACGTCCTGGGCGCGCCAGGTGGTGCTGGTGTTGAGATAGGCGCCTGTGGCACGGGTCTGCCGGGTGTGCTCCCAGCGGATGTCAAAGGGCGTCATGTCGGAGCCTATCATCCACCCAAAGCCCTGCCGGCCGATGGCCCAGGCCTGGTCCAGCACGTCGTCAATGTTTCTGGCAAAGGGAATCTGTTCCCCCGTGACGGTATAGCTGCGGCCGTCCGCGTCCACCGTCAGCCTGAGCCCTTCGTCCCGCTGCTGGTTGAGCGCATTTAGCCGTTCGCTCGCCTGCTGGCGGGTCAAGCCGCCGATGTCGATGTCGTCAACGCGGATGCCCTGGGCGAACACCGGGCGGGCCAGCTGTTCCTGCTTCTGCTGAAAGGCGGACAGGGGCGCGCGGGCACGCAGCACAAAAAACAGCATGCCGATGAGTGCCAGCGCACACACCACCAATATGAACAAAAACGGCCCGTCGTTGCGCACCCGGGGCGGCACTTCCTGCACCCAGCCCCCTGCCGGCTGCGGGCGCATATCGGGCTCCGCTTCCGGCATGGGGTCTTCCGGCGGCAGCTGCTCATAGGCCTGCCACACGGGCGGTGCCCAGCCGTCATCAGCCGGGGGCCATTCCTCTTCCTGTGCTGGCGGGGGCAGCGGGGGTTGCGGCGCCAGGTCCTCCGGAAAGGCAGCAAAGCGCGGCGGCGGCTCCTGTGCGACCCGCCGGGCTTCCGCTTCCCTTCTGCGCTGCATTCTGGACATCCATACGCCCCCATTCTAATGGTAGGTAAATTGTAGACGGCACCCCGGGGTATGTCAAGAATAGCACGGGAAAGACAGGGCCTGGCGCCCGCCCAATGCCCGCAAATCTTGACTGAACTGCCCGCGACCGCTATCATTTGCTTAGGTGCTCAACGCACCGTAAGGAGTAATATGGAAAGCAACTGGATTACACGCAACCGGCGAACCATCTTCAAGCTGCTGCTACTGGCCGCGCTGGGCTTCGCGCTGTACAGTGTGCGCCGCGACCTGCTGCAGACGCTGACGCCGTTTATGTACGCGGCGGTGTTCGCCTTCCTGTTAAACCCCCTCATCAACTTCCTGCAAAAAAAGGGCATCGGACGCAACTGGAGTGCCTTTCTCACGGTGTTGGTGGTGTTCATCATCCTCATCACCTTTTTCACGGTGTTCATCCCCTCCCTGGTGCGGGATGCCTATACGCTGCTCACCCGGCTAAGTACCGGGGTACAAAGCCTGCGTTCCTTGCTTGACAACACCCTGGCCGCCCTGCGGGAAACCCTGGGCAGCGCGGTGGACATCGACCGCGAGTTCAACAGCCTCATCACCAACGGCATCCGCCTGTTGTCAGACGGCATCTCCCGGCTCATTGCCTCGCTGGGCGGGCTGATTGACGTGCTACTCATTCCTGTTATTACCTTTTATATGCTCAAGGACAAGGACGACATCCTGCAGGCCGCCACCAGCTTTTTCCCGCCGGCTGAGCGGCCCCGCGTACGCCACCTGGGCACCAAAGCCCGGGAGGTGCTGGGCGGCTATGTGCGCGGCAAACTCATCATTTCAGCCGCCGTGGGCCTGCTGACGGGCCTGGGCTGCCTGGCCTTGGGGCTGCCCAACAGCCTCACCATCGGCATTGTGGCGGGCCTGTTTGACCTCATCCCCTACTTTGGGCCGTGGCTGGGCGGCATCCTGCCGGTCATCATCGCGCTGATCAGCAAGCCGCCCATCACAGCGCTGTGGGTGGTGCTGATGGTGCTCATCATCCAACAGCTGGAAAGCAACCTCATCACCCCGCGCGTCATCAGCCAAAGCGTGGGCCTGCACCCGCTGCTGGTGATGTTTTCTGTCATGTTCTTTGGCGCCATCATGGGTATTCCCGGCATGATATTGGGCGTTCCGCTGATGGCCGTGATGGTCACGGTAATGCGGTTTATCAACAAGCAACCGGAGGCACAGCCTCCCGCCCCGCCTGAGGCGCCGCCTCAACCCGAAGGAGAAACAACGTAATGAACATACACATCGCCGGCGGTGTCGGCGAGCACGGCCGCAACTGCGTGTTTGTTGCGGGGCTTCAGGACGCCTTTTTGGTGGACTGCGGCATCATGCACGGGTCCGATGACCCCAACCCCCGCCTGAACGCCCAGCAAATCGCGGCCGCCAAATGGCTGCTGCTGACGCATTCACACCAGGACCACGCCGGGGCCATCCCCTGGCTGATGCAGCAGGGCTTCGAAGGGCAAGTCATCATGAGTGAACCAACCTTGCGCCAGCTGCCCTTTGAGGTGCAGAACCCCCTGCTGCTGCGCCCGGGGCAGGAATTACGCCTGTCAGACGGGCTCAGCGTGCGCTGCGGGCGCAGCGGGCACTGCATCGGGTCTATGTGGTACGAGGTGGACTTGGACGACCGCCGGCTGCTGTTCAGCGGCGACTACACCGAGGATACCTTGCTGTACGCGGTGGACAAACTACGCGGCCATACCGCGGATATCGCGTTTTTAGACAGCGCGCGGGATTCGCAGCTGGGCTCCGCCGAGGTGCTGATGGCCCGCACTTTGAAGCTGGTCAGCGACACCGTGCGCGCGGGTCGCGCCGTGGTGCTGCCGGTGCCGCGCTATGGGCGCGGGCTGGAACTGATGCAGCTGCTGCGGGGGCAGGGGCACCTGCGGCTGGATGAGGCCAGCCAGCAGGAAAAGGACAGCATTCCCGACTACGCCGAGTGGTTCAAGGCCCCGCTGCAGGATAGTTCCTCCCTGGGCGGCAGCATCTACTTTGTGGCCGACACCCAGCTAAAGCGCCCCCAGAACCGCGCGAAAACCGAGCGCCTAATCAACGAAGGAGCCCAGGTGCTGTTCACCGGCCATGTGGAGGACGGCAGTTTCGCCATGCGGCTGATGAAGATGGGGCAGGCCACGCAAATTCCCTACCCCACCCACGCGTCCGACCGCCTGGTGGACTTGCTGGGCAGTGTGAACCACTTTGGGCGCGTGGTGCGCACCCACTCGCGCCGCCACCCCCTGCCGGAGGGTTTGGATGTCTTCTAAGCAAACGCTCAAGTACATCAGCACGCGGGGCGGAGCCAAGGGCGTTTCCCCGGCTGAGGCCATATTGCAGGGGCTGGCGCCGGACGGCGGGCTGTACATGCCGGACGCCCCCTTGGGGGCCCTTTCCGCCGCGCCCGCCTATGCCCAAACGGCCGCCCGCTGTCTGCAGGCGGCTTTTGCAGGCAGTTTTTCCGCCGAGCAAATAGAGGCCCTGTGCGACCAGGCGTACAGCGCCCGGCGCTTTGAGGACGCGGCTGTCACGCCGCTGAAGCCCGTGGGCGGCAACCAGGTGCTGGAGCTTTTCCACGGACCCACCGCGTCGTTTAAAGACCTGGCCCTCAGCGTACTGCCAGGGTTGATGCTGATGGCACGGGACCAGTTGGCTCCGGAGAAAGACATGCTGGTGCTGGTCGCAACCAGCGGCGACACAGGCTCCGCCACCATGGCGGGCTTCCGAGATGTGCCCGGCGTCAAGGTCATTGTGTTCTACCCGCTGGATGGTGTTAGCGCCGTGCAGCAGGCGCAGATGCAGCGCATGGCCGGCCGCAACCTGAAGGCCGTGGCCATCACCGGAGACTTTGACCAGGCGCAGCGCGGCGTAAAACTTTTGTTCATGCGGCGGGAAAGCATCGCGCCCCATCACCTGCTCAGCAGCGCCAACTCCATTAACATCGGCCGGCTGATGCCCCAAATGGCCTATTACCTGGACGCTGCGCGGCAACTGGGCGGAAGCACACCGCTTACCTTTTCCGTGCCCACCGGCAACTTTGGCGACATCTTCGCCGGCTCCCTGGCCTGGCAGGCGGGGCTGCCCATCCGCCAACTGCTGTGCGCCACCAACGCCAATGACGTGCTGAAAACCGCCCTTGAACAGGGCGTGTATGACCGCCGCCGCGGGTTGGCAAAGACCCTGTCGCCATCCATGGACATCGTGGTGTCGTCCAACTTTGAGCGCGCGCTCTACCAGGCCCTGGGGGAAGACCCGCAGCGCTTGCGGCCCTTGATGGACAGCCTGGAGCAGCAGGGGGTGCTGCACATCCCGCCTGACGCGCTTAACCGCCTGCGCGCCTGTTTTGGCGCCGCCAGCTGCAATGACGCCGCCGCCCTGCAGTTCATCCGCCGGGTATTTACCGCCCACGGCTATTTGATGGACCCGCACACCGCAGCCGCCTGGCACGCGCTGGAGCAGGCGGGCATCCCGGGCATTGCCCTGGCCACGGCCTCGCCCTACAAGTTCCCGGCAGCCGCGCTGACCGCCCTGGGTATACCGGTGCCGGAACCCGCGCAGCAGCAAATAGAGCGCCTGAAGCAGGAAACCGGCGCCCCTGTTCCGCGGGTGCTGGACGGGTTGTTTGACCGCCCGGTGCTGCATCAGGACTGCATTTCACCTGACGCCATGGAAGCCTATGTGCGGGAGGCCCTGCAGCAATGGTAACCCTGCGCCTGCCCGCCTCCAGCGCCAACCTGGGCCCGGGGTTTGACTGCCTGGGCATCGGGCTGAGCCTATACCTGCGCTGTCAGGCGCAGGCACTGCCGGAGGGCGCCCTTGAAATCAGCGGCTGCCCGGCAAAGTACCAGGGCGCGAATAACCTGATCTACCAGTCGTTTCTAAAAACGCTTAACGCCATCGGCCATGCCCCGATGGGCGTAAACCTGCGCGTTGATTCTGACATCCCCGCCGCGCGCGGCCTGGGCTCCAGTGCCGCGGCCATCGCCTGCGGGGTGGCGGCAGCCTTTGCCCTGAGCGGTCAAACGCCGGATAAGGACAGCGTATTCCGCCTCACTGCGCAGTTAGAGGGCCATGGAGACAACGCGGCCGCCGCGGTCTATGGCGGCCTGCGGGCTGCCATGCAGCAGGGAGAAAGTTACCGTGCCGCCGCCTTTCCCCTGCACACCAACTGGCGCTTCACCGCCCTGGTGCCGCCCTTCGAACTGAGCACAAAGGCCGCCCGCGCCGCCCTGCCAAGCCACGTGCCCTATGGGGACGCGGTGTTCAACGTAGGCCGCAGCGTGATGGTGTTAAAGGCACTGGAAGACGGCGACATGGATTTACTGCAAACAGCCCTCCATGACAAACTGCACCAGCCCTATCGGCTGCCCCTCATTGATAACGGCCGCGAGGTGATGCAGGCCGCCCAGCGCCTGTGCGCCGCCGTGTACGTAAGCGGCGCCGGCCCCACGCTGATGTGCGTACACCAGCAGGAGTCCCTGCACCACACCCTGGCAAGCGTGCTGCCGGAAGGCTGGCATGCCCTGCCCCTCACCGCGGACAACCAGGGGCTTACCGTCGAATAGGCCCCATTCGCCGCAGCAAAAAGCCTGTCCTTTCGGACAGGCTTTTTGGTTGCTTCGTTATGTTACAGCCCCAGGCTGCGCTTGCTGATAAACCCGCGGATGTTTTGCCAGCCGCCTTCGTAGTCCTCAATTTCCACGTAGGCCCAGCGGTCCAGGAAGGCCAGCACGTAGAAGGTCTGCCCGGCGGGGTAGTTTTTCGCCAGCACGCGGTTGCGCGCCAGGATGGGGTCGTCGGTAAACAGGTTGGTAGAGTTATTTACCATCTGCTTCCAGCCCAGCCGCAGCTGCGGCGGGTTGGTGCCGGCGGGGATGGCGTCGGGGCTGACAAAGCCAATGCGGTAGCCGTCGTTGGAGGTGCCATAGCCAATCAGCACCCAGCCATTTTCCTGGCCGTACACACGGATGCGCCCGCCGCCCAAGGTGGCGTTTGATACCCTGTAGTAGTCAGGCCCGGGGCCGGAGTACACAGGCCAGGAGCCCCGCACGGCGGATACCACCACGTGGCCGGGCAGTTCAGCGGGTTCACCGCTGGGGTAGGTCTGCCCCTGCTGGTTGGTGGGCGGCTGCGGCGCGGGCGCGGGTGAGCCGGCCGTGATGCCAAGCGCCGCGAACACCTGCGCGTCTGCCACGCCGGTGCGGGCGAAGCCCTTGTCGCGCTGATACTGCCAGACGGCCGTCCACAGCGCGTCGTCATAGGTGCCGCTGGCGGCGTTTTTGTAGTAGCCCAGATTAATCAGCGCGGTTTGCAGCGCAGTGACCGCAGCACCCTTGGACCCAACGTTCAGCCCCTGGGACGGAATGACGATGCCGGGCGCTGGGGCCGCGGTGGGCCGGGGCGCCGGCGCGTAGTAGTAGAATGTCAGGCTGTTAGGGGCGGCATTGCTATAGGCATCCACGGACACCTGTTGGCTGCGCACGCCCACCAGCTGATAGCCGGAGGGGGCGTAGCTGTCCACCGCGGACACGGTGTTCAACCCCTGGCTGACCGACACATAGGTGGTGTTCAGCAGGCTGCCGTCCGCCGCGCGGTAGTATACAGGCAGTGTGGTGGAAACCACCGGCGCCGGGGTGACGCTTTGCTGCAGCAGGCAGGTGATGCTGGCCGGGGCCGCCAGGCCCATGGG
>CAYFSN010000062.1:0-11603 GCA_964345845.1 uncultured Christensenella sp. | reverse complement strand
GAAGAGACTGAAGACGGTGATTGGTTTGATGTCACCGAAAAGTACACGCCCGCCGGAAAACTGTTCGCCTCCGAAAAGAGCTGGTACATTGATGGCGACTGGCGCACAGAATACTATGACGGCGATGGCAAGCTGCTGGAGTATTCTCTGCCTGCGAATGTTGAAGGTGTGAACCGCACCAACTACTACGGGGCCGACGGCGTGATGAAGCGCTGGGTGGACTACAAGGACGGCAAGACCAGCACCTATGATGCCGCTGGCAACCTGCAGTTCTACACGCTGAGCAAGGATACACTTGGCGGCGGCTGGATTGTTGAACATTATGACGCCGCCGGCAACCTGGTGAAAACCGAAGTGTACGACGCCAATGGCCGGCTCATGGCCGACGCCATGAAGCCCAAGGTGAAGTACACCTGGTACCCCAGCAACACCATGAGCACCTTCGGCCTGTCGCTGCGCGACGTGCGGCCGGGGCTGACCGACAAGTGGTACAACGTGACGCCCGTTGACCTCAGCCAGGACGGCACCACGGTGCTGGAGCTGGTGGCCGGCAACCTGTACATTGTTGGCCGCGCGTTTGTCACCGTGAAGGGTGATGAAGTGGTGGTCTCCTACGAGTGCAAGGGCATGAACAACGACACCCTGCGCATGGAGAGCGAGTTCTTCACCTTCTTCCCGAATCTGGATGCCATCACCACGGTGGACCCGGACGAAATCGGCGAAGGCTTCAAGTTTGGCGAGCCCATCAGCATTGAAAAGGACCTGGAAGGCAACACCACCCAGATTCTGTTCGTGCGCAACGTGGCCACCTACCGCGACCACGTGAACAGCACCACCAAGTACACGCGCCTGTGGCCCAACCAGCCCCACCGCAAGGAAATGCGCCAGGAGATGCTCAACCTGATTGGTGAATAAGCAATAGGGGTCAACACCCCACAACCCGGGCCCGCCCATACGGCGGGCCCCTTTTTGTGTTGAACGCGCGTTCAATAGCACGGCATTTGTGGGATAACCGCGCCATGGACGAAAGAAAAACATCAAAAAGGGGAAATCAGAGAGCAGTTAGTGAACGGCTATTCAGCAAAAGTGAAATGATGCACAAGTGTTCTGCACACAGTGTATTGTTTACACGGGTTTATTATGGTATAAACTTAAAGGGTTATTTTCGGTGCTGTTGTGATTGGCGTGAAGGAGAATGGAAAGAACATGAATAGACGTGTGCGAACGATGCTATGGGCCCTGGCGCTGCTGCTGGTATGGGTTTCCCCCGGAGCGATGCCGGCCCAGGCGGCGGAGCTGCCCGCCCAGTACACCACGGACATTCAATTGTACCTGCTCAACGACACGGGCACGACCATTCTGCAGCCGGGTCAAACGTACAACCTGACCAATTACCATCAATCGTTTGATATTCGCACGCATTTCTCCATTCCGGATAATGTCCATATCGCCGACGGTGATACGCTGACCGTGGAACTGCCGGCCGCCTTTGTCACCAGCCTGGCGCCCGACAGCAACCCGCAGAGCCTGTATCACACCAATGGCACGCTGATGGGCACATGGAAGAACATACTGATTGACGGCAAGCATCATATGCAGATTACCTTCAACGACAAGGCGGGAAGCCAGACGGGGCGCACCGGCTATGTGGAACAGCGCATGGAGTTTGCCGGCGGGCAAACCGGCGCCATAGAGGTGCCTGTGCTGGTCAGCGGCAACCCCAACACCATCATTATTGTGCGCCCGCCGGACCCGGGCATCGGCGCGGATGAAGTCATCACCAAGTACGGCGCCCCTGAAACGCTGGCCGGGTTTGAGGATAGAAATGTCTACCGCTGGACGGTGCGCGTGCACGGCGGAAGCGCAGTGCCAGTGTGGCCGGCCGGCACCGAGCTGACCGATACCCTGGGCGAATGGCAGACCCTTTTGTTCAACGAAAACGGTGTGCCCCACGGCAGGATTCAGCGGGTAACCCGGAACCCTGACACCGGGGCCTATCACTATGAAACCGTCCCGATGAACTCCCCGGACTTTACCATCACGCTGCTGCCGGAGTCCGGCCCGCCCTACACCGGCTTTCACATGGTGTTCAACGTGCCCATTCCGCAGAATGTCGGCTACCAAATCGCCATGTATGTGGAAATCGGCGTGGACGACCTGTCGCAGATATCCCAGGTGACCAACCACGCGGTGCTGAAGTACGGCACCGACCCGGGCGAATCCGCGCAGGTGAATGCCGTCCGGCGCATCTCGGCTTCGGGCGTGATTGACGGCTACGAGCGCGCCAACGTGGTGCTGACCAAGACCGACCTGGACGGCCACCCCATTGCCAACAACCCCGCCACCTTCTCCATGAACTGGGTAGGCGACAACGGTGAAGTGGTGCCGCTGGACCAGGAGACGGCCTTTGCCGCCAATACCCCCGTGTTCAACCCGGAGAAGACGCTGCTGACCTTCACCACCGACGCGAATGGCCGCGCAGGGCTGCAGGGCCTGGTGCACGGCGCCACCTATCACATCATGGAGGAGATTCCGCCCAGCGGCTATGGCTTGACGGAGAACCCCATCATCTTTACCGCGTCCACCACAGTGGAATTGCGCTACTCCGTGCCCAACCCGCCGCTGCCCAAGGTGCAGGTGGGCGACTATGTGTGGCTGGATACGAACAAGGACGGCATCCAGGATGCGGATGAAAAGGGCATCCCGGGTGTGACGCTGACCTTGACGGACCTGGATGGCAACCCGGTGACGGACATCTTCGGCAACGAAGTGGTGCCCACCACCACTGATGATACGGGCTACTATGTGTTCCCCAACCTGCCTGTGACGGAAACAGGCTACAAGGTCACGGTCACCCCGCCTGCGGGCTACGAGGCGACCACGCCGCATACAACTGACCGCGACAAGGACAGTTCCACCGACTTTGCGGAGTCCATACCGCTGCCCAACGACGGTGACGAGGACATGACGCTGGACTTTGGGTTCATCGTGCCATCGGTGCAGGTGGGTGACTATGTGTGGCTGGATACGGACAAGGACGGCATTCAGGATGCCGACGAAAAGGGCATCCCGGGCGTGACGCTGACCTTGACGGACCTGGAAGGCAACCCGGTGACGGACATCTTCGGCAAAGAAGTCGTGCCCACCACCACTGATGATACGGGCTACTATGTGTTCCCGAACCTGCCGGTGACGGATACCGGTTACAGGGTGACGGTGACGCCGCCGGAAGGCTACGAGGCGACCACGCCGCATACAACCGACCGCGATAAGGACAGTTCTACAGACTTTGCGGATTCCACGCCGCTGCCAATCGACGGTGAATCGGACATGACGCTGGACTTCGGCTTTGTGCTGATTCCGCCGCCGTCCCCGGCGCCCACGCCCACGACGGAACCGACCGCGAAGCCGACGGATCCGCCTGTGACGCCTGACTACCCCACCCTGCGGGTGCCCATTGGGGCCACCAAGGTGCTGCGGGGCGGCGCGCTGAAGGCAGGCCAGTTTGCGTTTGAACTGCGGGATGGTGCTGGCAAGGTCATCACTACTGCGACCAACGACGCGGCGGGCAATGTCACCTTCCCTGAGCGCACGTTCAGCCGCGCGGGCACGTTCATCTACACCATCCGCGAGGTGGCAGGCACCCAGGCGCGCATGACCTACGACACCGCGGTGTGGAAGGTGCGCATCACCACCACGCCGTCGGGCGGGCAGCTGAAGGCCGCGGTGGACTACCTGAAAGACGACGTGCCCACGGCGTCCGCCCCGGTGTTCACCAACACGTTGAAACTGCCGCCCACGGGCGACAGCGCGCTGCGTACACCCATGCTGCTGATGCTGGCGGCAGTCGCGTTGAGCGGGGCTGCGGTGGTCCTAAGTCGGCGCAAGAGAGCGGAGATGTAATTCGGAATTCGGAATGCGGAATTCGGCGCAGCGTGGGCCGCGAGCCATTTCGCGAAGTGAAGTGCGCTAACGACAAAGGTTCGCCGCGTGATAGTTGAACGATGCTTCTGCATCCGCAGAGGAATTAGGAATTCGGAATTATTGGTTGTGGCAAACCGCCTGACAGAACAGTAAAACCTCAACATAGCATAGGGGACAGGCCATTGCGGTCTGTCCCTTTCTCTTTTCGTTCCTTTGTGCTTCATGGTCACATTGCCGACTTGTTCATGCACCCATTCTCCAAGTTAAAGTTTTTGCCCCGCTTTTTTCAAAAAGCGGGCGTGGCCCCGTTCCTACCCCGTAAACCGGGCGTAACCCTCGTTCCCAACCCCCCCGTCCCTGTGCGCGTGAGCGCGGGTAACAATTCCGAATTACGCATTCTTAATTCCGAATTAGTCTGTTTGACACTGCGTGCATTTCTGCGTATACTGACACACGGGTGATAAAATGAATATAAGCACGAAAGGCATACCCAAGAAAGGGCTGCCAGATGGTTTCCTGTATGTGGACGAGCTGATACCCGACTGCATCGTGGACGCGAAGTACGCGGGCACGGACAACTTTCTGGGCCGCGCGGTGGCGGGGTACCATCAGCCGCTGGTGGTGGTCAGCCAGGCGGTGGCGGATGGGCTGCTGAAGGCGGCGGACGTATTCCGGCGCCAGGGGCTGGTCATGAAGATATACGACGCCTACCGGCCGCAGCGCGCGGTGGATGACTTTATGCGCTGGGGCGCCGACGTGGAAGACCAGCGCCGCAAGCCCGTGCACTACCCGCGGGTGGAAAAGGCTGACATGTTTACCCAGGGCTACATCGCCCCCAAGTCCGGCCATACGCGCGGCTGCGCCGTGGACCTCACCTTGGTCGACACCGCCACCCACCAGGAGCTGGACATGGGCAGCTGCTTTGACTTCATGGACCCACGCAGCCACCACGGCGCCCCCTGCCTCACCAAGCAACAGGAAGACAACCGCGCCCTGCTGCGCGATGTCATGCTCCAAAGCGGCTTCGCCCTCTACCAGGAGGAATGGTGGCACTACATCGCCACCCCCGAGCCCTACCCCGGCCAGTACTTCGATTTTCCAATAGAGTAGGCGGGTGACGGGGGGAACGGGGTTAACAAGGCCTGTCCGCTTTGGAGGACGAGGAGCGGGGACGGCCGCTTTTAGGGACGGAGAACCGGGTACGGCCACTTTTTTGAAAAAAAGTGGACAAAAAACTTTAATTTGGAGACAGGATGCGTTAGCGGGCCAACACTGTGACCATGTAACGGGAAGGTACGTGGGGTAACACGGGGGCACGGCTGCTTTAGAGACGAGGAATGGGGCACGGCCGCTTTTTGAAAAAAGCGGCGCAAAAACTTTAATGTGGAGATAGGGTGCAGCAGAAGCCCAACGATGTGACCACGTAATGGGTAGGACGTGTTTGTACGGACATTCAGTCCGTGTTTACCCTTGTCCTGTATGCGCGTAAGCGCGACCAGCAATTCCGAATTCCGAATTCCGATTTCCGAATTATCTTCCCTGTCTTACACGCGGGACACCATGGGCCGCTCACTCCCCTGACTTCGCGAATAGGCCCGCGGCCCTCGCCGCGCCTAACCTCTAACTTCTAACCCTAACTTGTGGAGCTTCCGTGCACCCTGCACGTACACATATGGCACCCAACACAAATAAGGAGGAAGAACCATGTTCGCGAACGGCACACTGTTTACCGCTGACCAAACCTGGCCGCTGCTGGCGCTGATGTGCGGCTGGGTGGCGCTGTCCATCTGGCTAGAGCAAAAGTACAAGTGGGCGAGCAAACTGTCCGGCGCCATCCTGGCGCTGATTGGCGCGCTGCTGATGGTGAACCTGAACATCATTCCCGTCAGTGCCCCGGTGTTTGACGACTTTGTCTGGGGCATCGCGGTGCCGCTGGCCATTCCCATGCTGCTGCTGAAGTGCGACCTGAAAAAGATGTGGAAGGACACCGGGCGCTTCCTGGTCATCTTCCTGATTGGCTCGGTGGGCACCATTGTGGGCACGCTGCTGGCGTTTGTGCTGCTACGGGGTACCGGGCTTGAAAACCTGGCGGCGTCGGCTGCCACCATGACGGGCAGCTACATCGGCGGCGGCGTCAACTTCTCCGCGCTCGCGGCCACGTACATGGCCGGCACCACCACCATCGGCTCCTTGACCGTGGCCGATAACCTGCTGATGGCGCTTTACTTCTTCGTGCTGCTGTTCATCCCCACGCAGCGATTCTTCCTCAAAAAGTACCTGCACCCCCACATGGACGAAGTGCAGGCCGGGCTTGACAAGAGCGAGGTGGAGCAGGAGAAGACCCGCGCCGCGGCGTTCTGGGGCCGCAAGGAAATCTCCATCAAGGACATCGCCATCAACGTGGCGCTGGCGGCCATCATCGTGATGATTTCCCAGCTGCTGGCCGGCTGGATTGGCGGCATGTTCCCGGCGGACGGCGGCTTTGTGGTGAACCTGTTTAGCAGCCTGCTTGGCAGCCAGTATATCTGGATTACCACGCTGAGCATCCTGGTGGCCACCCTGGGCAGCCGTCAGGTGGACCAAATCTCCGGCTCGCAGGAAATCGGCACCTACCTCATCTACCTGTTCTTCTTTGTCATTGGTGTGCCGGCGTCCATCGGCGCGCTCATCAGCCAGGCGCCGCTGCTGCTGGTGCTGACCGGCGTGATGGTGCTGGTGAATATGCTGTTCAGCTTTGGCTTTGGCCGGCTGTTCAAGTTCAGCCTGGAGGAGATTATCCTGGCCAGCAACGCCAACATCGGCGGGCCGACCACGGCGGCGGCCATGGCCATTTCCCAGGGCTGGACCAAGCTGATTGGCCCCAGCATGCTCATCGGTACGTTCGGCTACGCCCTTGGTACGTACCTGGGCGTGATTGTGTACAATATTCTGACGGCATTGTAATAGTAATTATGAATTCGGAATGCGTAATTCGGAATTGATGGTGGCGGCGGAGCCGCACAGTAATTGAGGGTTAGGAGTTAGGAGTTAGGGGTTAGAAGTTAGAAGTTATTGAACGCCGAGCTTCGCCCTATAACCCGGAAGGCTCCGTATACCACGGGGACAGGCCGAAATGGTCTGTCCCTTTCTCTTTTCGTTCTTTCCTTTTCCATGGTCACATTGCTGGCTGTTCATGTACCTCTTCTCCATTTTAAAGTTTTTGCCCCGCTTTTTCAAAAAGCGGGCGTATCCCGTTCCTCGTACCCCTCGTTCCCCGTCCCCGTCCTTGTGCGCGGCGATTGTGTGTAACAACCGGCCTGGCGGTATTGACGGGCGGGGGCGGCGGCGGTACACTGATAAGACAACAAATACACATGTGGAGGTGCGCAATGAAAAAGCTCATGTCCCTGCTGATGGCATTGATTCTACTGGTGAGCGTGCCGGCGCTGGCGCTGACGCCGGAGGAGGTGCCGGGGAAACTTAAGCAACTGATGGAGGATTACCTGAACCCCCGGGGCATCCCGTACGCGTTTAACGAGGAGCGGATGCGCTTTGAAATGGACTTCGACCTGGACAACGCGCTGGAAACAAGCCTGACGTTCGTCAACGCCTATGATGACATGCTGCGGGTCATCGCGTTTTCGCCGGTGTACGTGCCGGAGGAAAACCGCGACGCCATGGCCAAGCTGCTCGTGATGATTAACTACAAAATCTCCTACGCCACGTTTCACATGGACTTCTCTGACGGCGAGGTCAGCTGCATCGCTTTTCAGTATGTGGAAGACGTCATCCCCACGCCCAAGGAGGTGGACGTGATGGTGAGGATGCCCATTGAATACCTGGATATATGGGGCGACGCCATCGTGCAGGTGGGCGAGGGCGGCGACCCGCAGGAAGTGTTTGACGCGGTGCTGGCGGAGTGACGGCGCGGCAACGCCGCGCGAGTTAATTATGAATTCGGAATTCGGAATGCGTAATTGATGGTGGCGGCAAAGCCGCACAAGATGTGAGGGGTTAGGAGTTAGGGGTTACAAGAGTTAGGCGTTAGAGGTTAGAAGTTAGGAGTTAGGAGTTAGGGGTTGATTGTGCCCATAGCGGACTGACCGCCCAACAGGACCTCTGCATACCTAATCCTTGCATACCAGACTTCAATGTACCATAGGGGACAGGCCGCGAAGCAATTAAGAATTCGGAATGCGGAATTGATGGTGGCGGCGCGGCCGCCTGACAGAACAAACAAATCTCAACATATCACAGGGACAGGCCAAGTGGTCTGTCCTTTTTGCTTTGTGCTCATTTTGCGTCATGGTCACACTGTTGGGTTTCCAATGCACCTATTCTCCATATCAAGGTTTTTGCCCCGCTTTTTTCAAAAAGCGGGCGTAACCCCGTAATCCCGTCTCCCCGAGTGCCCTCGTATCCTCCGTAGCCCCGTGTTTCCGTCGTTTGTGCGCGCAGCGCCAGTACTAATTCCGCATTCCGCATTCCGAATTCCGAATTGACTTCCTCCCCTTAGGTTTGACTTCCTCCGCCGGATTGCCTACACTAATAATTGCTGTGTTTTTACAGCGGGTAATCGACTGAAGTGAGGGAATGCATGCGGAAGGTAGCCGCTTTGGTGTTGATGGTGGTGTGCCTGCTGAGCGTGCCTGGGCTGGCGGCGAAGGAGCCGGCGCTGACGTTTAAGGAAGCGGAGCGCTTTACGCTGCCGGGGCAAGGGTACACGATGCGGGCGAAGCTGGTGAACAGCCGGGAGAAGGCTGTGATTTGGTATACGTCCAGCAACGCAGCGGCGGCGCACGTGACGGACAAGGGCGAGGTCACGGGCATAGCACCCGGCGTGGCGGTGATAACGGCGACGGCGGAGCTGAAGACCGGGGTGGTATCCGCCAGCTACCCGGTGACGGTGCACGAGCCGGTCAGCAGCATTGACCTGGGCGAGCCGGTGCTATTGGCGCCGGGCACGCGGTATAAGCTTGAGCCCGTGGTGAAGCCCGCCGTGGGCGCGATGGCGGACCTCAAGTTCTCGTCCAGCAACCGCGGCGTGGCGTCCGTCAACAAGGACGGCATCATCACCGCCAATGGCCGGGGCACGGCCACCATCACCGCGCGCGCGCAGGACGGCTCCGGCGTGAAGGGCACCGTGAAGGTGCAGGTGAAGAGCTACCGCATCGTCATCCGCTCCCAGCAGGGCGCGGTCATCCGCTACCCCGTGGGCCGCGGCGCGTGGGACATCGCCTACCAGACCGAGAGCCAGGCCATCCACCCCATGGGCAACGACTATCACTCCATCCGCGTGGTGCCGCTGAAACCCGGCGCCGACCACCTCACCGTGTCCATCACCTACTATGGCTCGCTGCGCACGCGCGACTATGAGTACAGCGTGTTCGTCGCCCCCGACGCCATGCTCTACCCCGACGACGAAACCGCCAAGCAAGCCCGCCGCGCCGGCACCTACCCGGAGTTCGCGCTCCGCGGGATGGAGTAGGCGAGGGCTAATTCGGAATTCGGAATGCGGAATTCGGAATTAGTACCTGCGCTCACGCGCATAGGCGGTGGACAGGGGAGATAGAGAACGGGGAACCGGGTAACGGGGAAACGAAGGGAACGGCCGCTTTTTGAAAAAAGCGACGCAAAAACTTTAATGTGGGTTGGTGGGTGTGTGAGCGCCCAACTGTGCGACCATGAGATAGCAAGGCAGGCCGAAAGGGTCTGTCTTTTTCCTTGTGAAGGAAACGAGGGAACGGGGAAACGAAAGCACGGCCGCTTTTTGAAAAAAGCGGCGCAAAAACTTTAATGTGGGCAGATGGGTGCTGTAGATGCCAACAATGTGACCATGAAAGTGAAGTTCAAGTAGAAGCCAACAGTGCGATCGTGCAAGTATCGTTTAAGAAGAAGCCAACCATGTGACCGTGAAACAATATAGAAACCACACAAAAGGGCAGCCCGCTTGGGACTGCCCATTGTTATGCATAAGTCGCCTTGATGTTTTCGTCGGCGCTCCGCAACATCAACTTCTAACCTCTAACTCCCAACCCCTAACTCCTAACTCTTGTAACCCCCAACTCCTCACCCCCCGCGCGGCGCACCAATGCCGCTTACATCAGCACCTTCGCGAATTGGTTCGCGGCCCATGCCGCGCCACCATCAATTCCGAATTCCGCATTCCGAATTCCGAATTATCCCGTCATCCCCCGCCTTGACAGCCCCACGCACCTTCCGCATACTGTCACAATCAACCAAGAAAGAAGAGCCTTTGCCTGATGAAAGCGCAGCACATGGACCTGACCCAGGGCGGCATCCTCAAGAAGATAATGCTTGTGGCCATGCCCATCATGGGCACGCAACTGCTGCAGATGACCTACAACCTGACGGACATGTTCTGGCTGGGCCGCATGGAGGACTCTGTCGCCGCGGTCGCGGCCAGCGGCCTGGCGGGCATGTTTCTGTGGCTGGGCATGGCGCTGCTGATTATTGGCCGCACCGGGGCGGAGATTGGCGTATCACAGAACCTGGGCGCGGGCGACCGCGCTGAGGCCCTCCAATACGCCCAGGGCGGCGTGCGCATGGCGCTGGTGCTGGGCGTGGTATACGGCCTGGTGCTGGTGACGCTGTCCTGGCAACTGGTGGGCCTGCTGCAGGTGCAGGAGGCCGATGTGCACGCCGGCGCGGCCAGCTACCTGCGCATCGCGGGCATTGGCATACCGTTTACGTATGTGTCGGCGTCAGTCACGGGCGGCTTAAACGGCGCCGGCAACAGCCGCCTGGGTTTCTGGGCGAACGCCACCGGGCTGGCGGTGAACATGGTGCTGGACCCGCTGATGATACTGGTGTGGGGCTGGGGCGTGCGCGGGGCGGCCATCGCCACGGTCATCGCCCAGGCCATTGTGTGCGTGCTGCTGGTGACCCTGGCCAAGCGGCACCCCACCCGGCCGTTTGACGGCTTTCGGGTGTTTGGCCCGTTTTCAGGGGAGAGAAGTCGGCAAATCCTCAAGTGGAGCGTGCCGGTGGCGGTGGAAAGCGCCGCGTTTACCATGCTGGCCATGGTGGTGACCGGCATGGTGTCGTCCAGCTTTGGCGCGAGCGCCGTGGCGGTGCAGCGCGTGGGCAGCCAGGTGGAGTCGCTTTCCTGGCTCATCGGCGGCGGGTTTTCGTCCGCTGTGGCCGCCTACATGGGGCAAAACTACGGCGCCGGCAAGTGGCGGCGCATCCGGCGCGGCTACCGGCTGTCGCTTGGGGTGATGCTGGGGTGGATGGCCATCGTCACGCTGATTCTGGTCTTCGCGGGGCGGTGGCTGTTTTCGCTGTTCCTGCGCGAGCCCCCGCACCTGGTGGACATGGGGGCGGAGTACCTGCTGATATTGTCCGGCTGTCAGCTATTCATGGCGCTGGAGGGCACCTGCGCCGGCACCTTTCGGGGCGTGGGGAAGACCCTGCCGCCCAGCATCGCCAGCATCGCGTCCAACTTGCTTAGGCCGGCCTTGTGCTGGGCGCTGGCGCAGCGCATGGGGCTCAACGGCTTCTGGCTTGGCATCACGCTGTCAGCCGCGTTGCGGGGCACCATGATGTTCATCTGGTTTAGCATCTACCAGCGCAAACTGCCCCACGAAGACGGCGCAAAGCCCGCCGTTGTACAAGCCCGGGCCTGAAGGTATAATGTACACAACACTTGAAACGGAGAGCACGCATGAGCAGCAAAG
>CAYFSN010000061.1:5245-11663 GCA_964345845.1 uncultured Christensenella sp. | reverse complement strand
AGATCGAAGAACATACAGGTTAATCTAAGAATCGTTGTGCGGTTGTCAGGGTGCGAGCTCACGCCCAATTCGGAATTCGGAATGTTAATTCGGAATGACGAAGCAGGCAGAGCGCGAGTGCGAGGGTTGCGAAACAGCAGCACAGACACCCGCAAGATTTCCGGTGGCAAAGGCGAAGGGGATCACCTGTTCTCATCCCGAACACAGAAGTTAAGCCCTTCAGCGCCGATGGTACTTGGCTGGTAACGGCCCGGAAGAGTAGGTCGCCGCCGGTTCCCAAACAGGGACTGTGGTCAACAGCCCGCAGTCCCATAGTCCTCCGTAGCTCAATGGCAGAGCACCCGGCTGTTAACCGGGTTGTTGCAGGTTCGAGTCCCGCCGGGGGAGCCACGATAAACTCCTTGAGAAATCAAGGAGTTTTTTGATGCTTCAAATTACTGATGATGCAAAGCTATCAACTAGCGGCTGCAGGTCTGCTACTTCACCGCAAACCCCAGGTTAAACAGCCGGCCCATGTCGGTCCAGGCCTGGTCGCGGGTGCGGTCGTTGAGGACGACGGCCAGCAGGGTGCGGCCCGCCTTTTCCGCGCAGCCTACATAGCAAAAGCCGGCGGCACGGGTGTAGCCGCTTTTAACGCCGAAGGCGCCGGGATAGTGGAAAGCGGACTGGGGGTCAAACAGGTCGGTGTTGACCTTGATGGGCAGCGCCTGGCGAAGTTTGGTGGGCTGCATGGTCCACTCGGTATGGGTGATGACCTCTCTGAACGCTGGCATGGTCAGCGCGAACATGGTGAGGCGGGCCAGGTCGCGCGCGGTGGTGAAGTGCTGCGGGTCGTGGTAGCCGTGGGGGTTCACGAAGTGGGTGTTTTGCATGCCCAGGTCCCGGGCTTTCTGGTTCATGCGCTGCACGAAGGCCTCCACCGAGCCATCGCACAGCACGGCCACGGCGTTGGCGGCGTCGTTGCCGCTGCGCAGCATCAGGCCGTAGAGCAAATCCCGCACGGTCATTTCTTCGCCTGGGGTGACGGGGGTGATGGAGCTGTCCTCCGGCACATCCCGCGCTTCTTCTGGAATGGTGATGACGGCGTCCGGCTTCAGCATCTCAAGCGCCAGCAGCAACGTCATGATTTTGGTGGTGCTGGCCGGATACAGCCGCTGGTTGGATTGCTTGTCCATGTAGACCCGGCCGGTGGCAATGTCCACCACCAGGGCGGCGCGGGCGTAGAGGTCATCCGCCAGCAGGGACGCCGGCTGGGTGTCATCAAAGGTGTGCGGCAGACGCAGGCCCAGAGGCTTCAGATCCGCCCACAGCGCCTGGCGGGTGGCGTGGTCGGCAATGCCTGTGAGTGCGGCATCCGGCACCTGTTTATCCACCAAGACTTGCTGAAACTTGAGCACCGCTTCCCGGGTCTGGTCGCCATAGGCGCCGTCCGGCAGGCTGTCAAGCAGGCGCATGTCATACAGCCGTGACTGCAGCTGGCTGACGCGCTCGCCCTTGTCGCCCGTTTTCAGGTCCAGCAGGCCGCTGACGGCGCGGTCGTCAAACAGCAGGCGCAGAATATCCGGCCCCGCGACACCGTCCACCTGGATGGCGTGCCCCTGCTCCTTCAAATGCTGCTGGGCGCGGGTGACCGCCTGGGCGGTCTGCTTGCCATATAGGGCGTCCGCGCGCCCCTTTAACAGGCCCAACTCGATGAGCCGGTTTTGCAGCTGCCGCACGCGCGCGCCGGAGCTGCCCTGGCTAAGCGGGGTCTCCTCCGCCAGGACAGGCGCGCATGCCGTGAACACCATGGCGATGCTCAGAAGAAGGATGGCTGTTCGAATCATGGTACCTCGTGGCGCCCGTAGGCGCTTGTTTGTTGTCTCACATAGAACGCGTCAGCGCGGTGAATGTATGCATCTGCAACAGTAACGCTATGATACCAGAAAAAGGCCCGCCTTCCCACCCCACACAAAAGCCCCTGCAAGAAGCAGGGGCTCGCAGGCCATCGAAAACCTGAGGTTTTTCGATGGTTTGGCTCTTTGGCCGTCTACCTCTCGCTTTGCTCCCGGGCGGTAGACGGCAAGGAAACCCTGGGGGCGCGCCGCTCAATCCGCAGGATTGACCGGCACGGTCGGCTCTGCCGACCTGCAAACCTTTGGTTTGCAGCCTTTACTGCGCAAAGGCTTGCCGCGCCACCGTTCACGCCGCTGGCGCGGATTATAGTCGGAGGGCTTCGGCCCTCCGAACCTCCCTTGAGGGTATCTTGACAGTTTAAGGGCCCCTGCCGAAGCAGGGGCCTTTGTGGCGATTGGGCGGGGTCGGGGTGTTACCCCAGGTTGGCCAGCAGCACGAAGTTGAGCACAAACAGCAGCGAGGCAACCCACAGGATGGGGTGCACTTCGCGGGCCTTGCCCTTGACCAGCTTCACGATGCAGTACACGATGAAGCCCAGACCAATGCCATAGGAGATGGAGTAGCTCAGCGCCATCACAATGCCCGCAAAGAACGCGGGCAGGGCTTCGCTGAAGTCATCCCAGGCGATTTCTTTGAAGGCGGACAGCATCATCACGCCAACAACGACCAGGGCAGGGGCCGTGGCCGCCGCGGGGACGGAGCTGATGAATGTGGCGAAGAACGCGCTGAGGGCGAACAGCAGGGCGACCACAACACTGGTCAGGCCCGTGCGGCCGCCTGCGGCGATGCCGGACGCGCTTTCCACGTAGGTGGTGGTGTTGGATGTGCCGAAGATGGCGCCGATGGAGGTGGCGGTGGCATCCGCGAACAAGGCGCGGTCCATTTTGGAGGTGTAGCCGCTGCTGGTTTCCAGCGCCACCTGGTCTTCTTCGGTGAAGATGCCGGTTTTGCGGCCGGTGCCGATGAAGGTGCCGATGGTGTCAAAGGTATCGGTGAGGCTGAAAGCAAACACGGTGATGAGCACCAGGGGAATCTTCGCGGCGTCGCTGAACAGCGAGGGAATGCCCTGGGCGGTGAAGATCGCGCCAAAGGTCTGCGGCAGCTGGCTGGCGGCCTCGCTGAAGCTGATGGGGTCAGACTGGGTGGTGACGCCCATGGGGATGCCAATGAGGGTGGCCACGATGATGCCGATGAGGATGGCGCCCTTCACGTTTTTCACCAACAGCACCATGGTGATGACCAGGCCGATGAGGAACAGCCATAGCGCGGGCTCTTTCAGCGCGGGAATGGCGGGCACGCCGGCGCCGAAGTTGATGAAGCCGGCGTTCAGAAAGCCAATGTAGGCAATAAAAATGCCGATACCGCCGCCAATGGCGTTTTGCAGGCTGGCAGGGATGGACTTGATGATGGCCTTGCGCAGCCGGGTAACGGTGATGAGGATGTTCAGCAGGCCGCAGATAAACACCATGCTAAGCGCCTGCTGCCAGGTAAAGCCAAGGCCGAAGCACACGGTATACACAAAGAAAGCATTCAGCCCCATGCCCGGCGCCTGTGCGTAGGGCACATTGGCGAACAGGCCCATCACCAGCGTGCCGATGATGGACGCGATGATGGTGGCCAGGAACACCGCGCCCCAGGCCATGCCGCTTTGGCTGAGGATGCTGGGGTTAACGACGATGATGTATGCCATAGTGACAAAGGTGGTAATGCCGGCCAGCACCTCTGTGCGAAGGCTGGTGCCGTGCTTGGAGAAACCAAACCGTTTGGCGAGGAAGCCAGAATCCTGTGATTGCATGTAACATACTCCTTTGGCGAAAATACGGTTTATATTAGTCCTTTCTGGGCAAAGGCGCAAGCCCTTTTGGCCCATTTTCCGTACAATGTGGGCATTGAGTGGGAAAATGTGCGGAAAAATGCGCCGGGCAGAAACCCGGCGCTGTGTGGATTAGGTTAATTAAGATGTTAGGTGGGATATGCCCTCAGGCGGGCAGCAGGAAGAAGCTTTCGCCGGCGGGCTGCTTGCGCCAGGTGCCAGCGCTGAGGAGGCCATCTACCCAGCGGGCGGAAGCCTCGCGGCTGTCAAAGTCAAACGCCTGGTAGATTTCTTCCAGCGAAAGCGGGCCGTGGCTGTCATACAGCCACTGCAGCACGTCCTCATCCGGCGGAGAGGGCAGCGGGGAAAACTGTTCACCGGTCAGTTTGTGAAACACATTTTCAAAATCCTCCCGGGTGTTAAAGCCGCGCATCATGAACTGCCGCGCCTGGGCGGACTTCACCTGGAACGTGGGAAACACGCCCACGCCCATGGCGGCCATCAGGCCCATGTCCATTTGAAAGGCACGCTCGGCGCTGCCGTCATCCAGCGCGCGGGTGAAGGCCTGCATGTCGATGCCTGTTTCCCTGGCGATGTCTTCCAGCACCTCGCGGCGGCCAGTCTGCCGGCCGGCGGCCAGGGTGTTTAAGCGAATCATGCGCAGGTATTTGTCAGCGAGCTTGGGGCTGGCAATCTGCGCCGCCTTGTAGGCGATGTTCTGCGGCCAGGTGGAGGGGGTATCCGGCCCAAACAGCGCAAAGCCCTTGGGCTCAATGGGCATGCGGTGGCGGGGCACTGACTCCAGCCAGTGGCTCATCACCTGGCCGTTGACGTCCGGCTGCTGGCCGCTGATGTGGTTGGCGGGGTCCTCCAGTTCTTCAAGGCTACGGACCATGCCGCCCATGACGTAACGAATCTCCACGCGGCCGGGGTAGCGGGTTTCCAGCGCGCGGAACACGGGCTCGGTCGCCCAGCACCAAACACAGACCGGGTCGGTGAAGTTGGTAATAATGATGTCTGCCATACGTACTCCTTGTTCATTGATACACTATCATTCTACCCGTTTGCCTGCCATTTTCCCCGTTCATTGTTTTTTTACCGGTTTGATATGTGGGCAACCGCAAGCGGGAATGACATAATGCCCCTTGTGCCGGGTAAGATTGGCATGAGTAGACGGACACAGGGCACAGCCCGCCGTCCCTTCCATTTGAAAGGAGTAAACATGAAAAAGTTCATTGTACTGCTGGCGGCGCTGCTGGCCATTTCCAGTGTCAGCGCCCTGGCCCAAGCGCCTGTGGCGACCAAGGTGTATGAAGTGTCCAGCGGCGAGTTCCTGGGCAACACCAACCTGGTGGCCTTCCGCAACGAAAGCTTTGGCCTGCAGGGCATCAAAGCCCCCGACGGCACCGAGGTGGTGGCCCCCGAATACCTGAACCTGAACCAGAAAAACATCTGGGGTTACATTGACGCCGCCAAGGAAGACCGCCTGAACGGCAAGGGCGTCATCGATGCCCAGGGCAACGTGCTGGTGCCGTTTGAGTACGGTGAAATCGAAGTGCTGTCTGACGAGTGGATTGTTGGCATCACGCTGAAGGAAGCCACCAAGGAGCACTTCGACTACCAGGCGTTGTTTGGCGGCTATGGCAGCGGCTACTACCTGGTGGACGGCTATACGTTCTTTAACATGAAGTCTGGCGAAGCCGTGGGCACCCTGCCGCGGGAAGGCTACGACCAAGTGTACCCCTATGAAGGCTTTGTGGTGGTGAAGGATTTGCAGGGCGCCATCACGGTGTACGATGAAACCTTTACCAACATCGGCACCGCCGACAGCATTTCCGGCGGCTATGTGTTCATGAAGAACGGCGATCAGTACGATGTGAAGCGCGCCGGCGACGGCAAAATGCTGTTTAGCACGCCCTACAGCGTTGGCGGCTATGACCGGCAGGAGAACAACTTCAAGGTATCTGACCAGAGCAAGCAGGGCCGCGTTGACCTGCAAGGCAATGTGGTCATTGCCCCGGAATACGAGAGCCTGATGAGCGCTGCCGGCGGCTACTACCGTGCCCGCCAGCTGCGCGACGGCAAGATGGGTGTGCTGGACCTGGAAGGCAACGTGGTGGTGGACTTTAAGTACGACGAAGTCCCGCTGTACTACGCCCGCGGCACCTCCGTTGGCTCAAACGCGCTGACGTTTGTTGATGGCTACGCGCCCGTTGAGTTGGACGGCAAACTGGGCTATGTCAACGACAAGGGTGAAGAGACTGTGGCGCCCACCTACGCCAAGGACGCGGTGGAGCTAAACGCCAACACCATGCTGATTTCCGATGCCACCGGCAAGAAGACCATTGTGGCCGCCGACGGTGTGGTGACAGAGATGCCCTACGAAAAAGTGGAGCGCATCTTCAACAGCGCCAACGGACGGCTGTACCTGGTGACCAACGCCACAGGCCAGGTGGGCGTGGTGGACTGGCACGGCCAGGAAGTGATTCCTGTGGGTGCCTACGCCGGCTACGGCACGGCTTCCTCCACGGACAGCAGCATGCTGACCATGCGGAACCAGAACACCGGAACCATTGAAGTATACGCGCTGACACAGCCCGAGTAATGAGTTCTACTGACACCGGGAGAGGTAAAACCTCTCCCGGTGTTTTTTCTGTTTCGGGCGGTTGCGGCGCTGTTTCCCGGTGCGGCGGGCTATGGTATGATAAC
>CAYFSN010000061.1:0-5235 GCA_964345845.1 uncultured Christensenella sp. | reverse complement strand
GGCATCAGGAGGTGCGACATGGCAAGCATTGATGTACAGATGCGCTTTGAGCGCGGGTTTGAAGGACAACTGAAGACGGCGAAGAACAGCACCAGCATCGGGAAGACCGAGGGGCGCTTTTCCCCGTATGAACTGCTGCTGGGGGCGCTGGGCAGTTGCTACTATGCCACGTTTGTGGACATCGCCGATAAGATGCGGCTGAACTATGTTTCCGCCGACATCGACATCAGCGGCACCAAGCGAAAAGAGGTGCCTACGACACTGGAAAGCGCCGTGATGCGCTTTACCATCCGCGGTGCGGAAAACCAAAAGGGGTTTGCCCGCGCGGCCGAACTGGCGGCCAATTACTGCTCCATCCACCATACGCTGTCGCAGGTGGCGGAGATTACGACCGAGCTTGTGTTCGAGTAGGAGGAAAACGATGCCATCCACCGCGCCTATCGGGGTGTTTGACAGCGGCCTGGGCGGGCTGAGCGTGCTGAAAACGCTGCGCCGCCACCTGCCGCAGGAAAGTTTTGTGTATTACGGCGATACCGCCAACGCCCCCTATGGCGTCAGGCAGACCGAGGATATTTTGAGGCTGTGCCGCGACGCAGCAAAACAGCTGACCGCCCACGGCGTGAAGGCGATGGTCATTGCCTGCAACACGGCCACCGGCGTCTCCCAGGATGCGCTGGCGCGGGAGTTGCCCATCCCCGTCATTGGCATTCAACCGGCGTTGGAGGCCGCGCAGGAGGCTCGCAAGCAGGGTAATATCCTGGCCATGGCGACCCCGGCCACCTTCAAAACCAAGCGCTATGCCGAACTGAAGCAGGCCCATGGCGAGCGAGTGATTGACCTGCCCTGTCCCGGGCTGATGGAGTTTGTGGAGCGCGGCGAGTTGGAGGGCCCAGGCCTTGAGCGTTTTCTGGATGACCTGCTAAAGGGCATCGACCCGGACAGTGTGGACGTGGTGGTGCTGGGCTGCACGCACTATCCTTTCCTGGCGGGGCCGATTGGCCGCCGGTTTCCGAAGGCCAAATTGATGGACGACAGCCCCCGCGTGGCCCGGGCGTTGGAGGACGCGTTGATTCAGCGCGGCCTCAAGCGCGAACAGGGGCCCGGCGGGGTGCTGCTGCGCTCATCCGGCGGGGAGGACGCGGTGGCGCGCATGCAGCAGTTGCTTGAGGCGCCCGCGTTGCCGCTGACGTAACATGCCACTCAGTTGTGTGGATGTCCGCCTGAAAGAACAGCAATAAATCAGCTGAGCGGCACTTGCACCCCGCAAACTGTGGTAAAATACCCGGGGCGTAAAGCCCAATGCAAAAAAGGAGAACGTTTAAGTTAAACAAGAAGAGACTGACCATGATTCTGGCGCTGGGCCTGGCGGCCATGTTGCTTGTGGGCTGCGGTGCCAAGGCGGACATCACCGGCAAGTGGACGGCCCCCGACCTGGCCGAGCAGATGGGCCTGGGCGGCATGGGCGAGGCGATGGGCGAAGTGGTGTACGAGTTCACCAAGGACGGCAAAATGGTGACCACCATCGGCGGCAAAAGCCAGACAGAGTTCACCGCTGACCTGCTGCGCAGCGCGGGCATGACGGAAGACCAAATCGCAGAGCAGATGAAGGACGCCCCGGAGATGACCTACAAGGTGGATGGCAACAAGATTACCATGACCATGAAGGCCGGTGAAGAAGTGTCGGAGCAAACGGGTGAGTTTAAGCTGGATGGCGATTCGCTGACCCTGCCCAACAGCGGCGGCGGTGACATTGTGCTGACCCGCGTCAAGTAAGCGAAGGTTCATTAGTATAAGCCCTTCACTGATTGCCAGTGAAGGGCTTTTTGCATACTGCTTATGGTGTTTGTACGACTGCGCCTTCCCGGTGCAGCAGCCATTGCTTGCGGTCGAGCCCGCCTGCGTAGCCAATCAGCCGGCCATCGGCCCCCATGACCCGGTGGCAGGGGATGAGGATGGAGATGGGGTTGCGGCCAACCGCGGCGCCCACCGCACGGGCAAAGGTTGGAGCCCCTTGCGCCGCTTCCAACTGGCGCGCCAGGTCGCCGTAGGTGCGCACCTGACCCGGGGGAATGGCAGAAAGCATCTGCCACACCCGCTGTTGAAAAGGGGTGCCCTTTGGCGCAAGCGGCGGCGGGGTGCCCGGGTCTTCGCCCCGAAAGTAGCGGGTAAGCCACGCCTGGGTGTGGTCAAACACGGGCAGACTGCTCTCCACGGCGTCCAGCGGCAGCCCGGCGCCGTAATGCGCCTGGCCCACAAACCAAAGGCCTGTGAGGTGTTCCCCGTCGCTCATCAGGGTGATGTCGCCCAGCGGTGAGGGAATGCGCGTGGTGTAGGTCATGGGCGCGCTCCTTTCCATTTCCGGCTGCCAGCGGTGCGCCTGCATATCCACCCGGCCGTCCGGCAAAAACGTGATGCCTTCTTCTTCCAACATGGCCCGGCGCAAGGGCGCGTACAGGCCGCCCGTGATGGCGCCATCGGCCATGACCACCCGCTGCCAGGGCAGCCCGTCCGGGCAGTGGCGCATGGCGCGGCCCACTTGCCGGGCACTGCGGGGGTAGCCAAGCAACCGCCCCACCTGCCCGTAGGACACCACCTTGCCCCGCGGCACCCGGGCGACGAGTTCGTACACGGCCTTGAAGAATGGGTCCATTACAGCTTTAGTTTCCGGGTGGCGACCCGGTCTACAAAGTGACGGTCATGTTCCACAAACACCATGGTGGCCTCCGTTTCCATCAGCATGTCTTCGATTTGCTCCCGGCTTTCCAGGTCGATATAGTTCAGCGGCTCATCCCACAAAAACAGGTGGGCGGGCTTGGCCATGGCGGCCGCCAGCAACATCTTCTTGCGCTGGCCCATGGAAAAGCCCGCGGCATCGCGGTCAAAGGCCTCGCGGGGAAAGTCAAACTTGCGCAGCAGGGTAAAGAAGTAGTCGGTGGCAAGGCCGTGCTTCGCGGCCATTTCCCATGGTGTGCCCGATACCTGGCCCAATTCCTGCGGCAGGGTGGAGATGATGAGGTCTTTGGGCCCCGTGAGCGTACCCGCAGTGGGGGTAAGTACCCCTTGGAGCAATTTCAGCAGCGTGCTTTTACCGGTGCCGTTGCCGCCCGTGATGGCCACACGCTCGCCCTGCTGCAGGGTGAAGGTCAGCCCCTCAAACAGCGGGTGGCCAGGCTGGTAGCCAAAGCTGACGCCATGCAGGCCAAGCAGGGTGCGCGCAGCATGCCGCAGCGGGTGCAGGCTGATGGGCGCGGTGTATTCCAGCTCCTTCAGCAGGCCTTCCTTCTCTTCCACCCGCCTGTCAATGCGGGCGCGGATGGCCAGGCTGCGCTGCATCATGCGGGCGGATTGGTGGCCCACATACCCCCGGTCGCCCGCGCCCTGGCCAATCTTGGTGGCTTCAATCTTGTCGCTCCAGTTGGCCTTCTCCCGGCTGCTTTCGGTCAGCCGCCGGATGTCCTTTTTCAGCCGCTCGTTTTGCTGGCGCTCGTAGTCATCCTGCAGGCGCTTGTTTTCCCGGTAGCTGGTGTAGTTGCCCTGCTGTACCACGATGCTGTTTTTCTGCAGGGCCATGATGTGGTTTACCGCGCCGTCCAGAAACGCGCGGTCGTGGCTCACCAGCAAAAAGCCGCTCTTGCCCGCCAGGTACCGGCTGACCACCTCGCGCCCCTGCATGTCCAGGTGGTTGGTGGGTTCGTCAATCAACAAAAAGCGGTTCTTGCGCAAAAACAACGCCGTCAGCAGCAGTCTGGTGCGCTCACCGGGGCTGAAGCTGGTAAAGGGGCGGGAAAGCCATCCGGGGTCGACGCCCATTTTGTCCGCTTCCCGGTCGATGTGGGCATCGATGACATAGCCGTCCGCCGCGCTGTAGCGGTGCTCCAGTTCGCCCCACTGGCGAAGGGCGGCGGGGGTGTTTTCTTCGAGCAGCTGCTCCATGCGCCGCTCCCACGCGTCAAAGGGCGCGATGGCCTGGCGCAGCACATGGCGCGCGCTGTGCGCCATGTCCACCTCAAAGGGAAAGCGGTCAAAGGCCATGGGCGCGTCAATGCGGCCGCGGCCCTGCAACTCGCCTGCCAGCAGGCGCAGCAGGGTGGTTTTTCCCCGGCCGTTGCGGCCTACCAGCCCCAGGCGCCAGTCGGTGTCGATGATAAAACCGACGTCCTCAAAAACGGGCGTGTAGCTGCCCGGATAGGTGAAGTGCAGATGCTGCACCTGTATAGAAGCCATGAATAAACCTCCCGCGAAAAGCGGCAGAAGAAGACCTTCTGCTGGAACAGATTCAGCGGGCGTTATACATCAGTTGGCCTCCTGTATGTTGATGGCGATATTGTAGCAAGGGCGGTTTTTGATGTCAAGGAGGGACGGCCGGCGCAGGTTGCCCCGCGCCGGCACCCTGTTTACTGAAGCGGCTTCACCAGCACCAGGCAGGGGTTCCACTCGTCCCACAAGGTGGGAAAGACCTCCAGCCGCAGGAAGCCCATGCTTTCATAGAACGCGATGGTGCGGTCGTATTCCGGGTAGTGCCCCTGGTCCACCGTTTTTGCCTGCAGCAAGCGGTAGCCCTGTTCACGGGCGTACTGCGTAAGCGCGGCCATCAGCGCGCGGCCGATGCCCTGGCGGTGCAGTTGCGGCAGCACGCCCATGCAGTGCACTTCGGCCGTTTGCTTGGAGGTGGGTTGAAGGCTGACAAAGCCAACCGTCTGCCCCTTCAACTGCGCTGCCCACAGGGGCAGAGTGCGTACTTGCTCCACATATTCCCAGGTGCTGTCCGGCAGGCCAAACCAGTCCGGCAGCGCGGCCAGGATGCTGTCGGCAATCTGCGCTTTGCGCTCCGGGGCGTCTATTCTGATGATCTCTATTTGTTTCATTGCAATGCTCCAATTTTATCAAACACAAACCATGCCGCATGGGGCGGCATAGGGGAAATCAGAGGCATTGCGTCATTTCACAGGCACATTGTAGCAAAAACTGGTACACAACGACAAGCCCCGCCCGGCAAAGCCGGACGGGGCAGGGGTTGGTTGATGGATTGGTTATTCGCCGATGGTCAGCTTCAGCGGCATGGCGTTTTCCAGGCTGGCGCGGATGGCGGCCAGGATGTTGCCGTGGCTGTCGTTGAGGCTCATGGTGGCGGCGGCGGTGATGTCGGCCAGCATGGCCTTTTCTTCATCGCTCAGCGCGTCATACTTCTTCTGGTCCTCTCCGTCCTTCTGCTCAGCCTTCAGCGGGCGGCCGTTC
>CAYFSN010000060.1:0-11949 GCA_964345845.1 uncultured Christensenella sp. | reverse complement strand
CGGTATCGGCAGCGACATTATAGCAAACCGCGCCTGCCGGCGCAAAAGAATTACCTTGGGGGATACAGCCTGGCCCACTGCGCCTGCGCCTCCTGCGCGTCCAGCAAAGTGAGCACCACTTTGTTGGGCAGGCAGATGATGGCGTTCATCAACACGCGGCTGTCCTTGTTCTCCAGGGTCACCTCGCCTTGCTGAACACAGTCCTGATTGTCACAGCTGGCGCTGTGCATGCGGAGCCCCTGGCGGTTGAAGGCAACCACATTGCGCTTGCCGTCCTGCTGTACCAATTCCAGCTGGTTCTCCTCCAGCAAGGGGATGGGTCGTAAATCACCGTGTCAATCTGCACGCTGAGGTAGGCTTCGGCTGGTGTCAGGGCAGGCACACCGCCAGATGCAGCCTCGGATTGCCCTGCGCCTTCCGGAGTATGGGTCACCGCGGCATTTGCTGTAGCCGCCGGCGCTGTCTGAGGCAGTTGACCCCCCGGCGTTCCAGCCCCCTCTCCGCTCAATATACCCGATAAGAACAGCACCCCGCCCGCCAGCAGCAACACCACGGCAATGGTCCATATGTCTTTTCGCTTCAACCAGAAAGTCCTCCATATCATTTTTGACATTGTAACACACGGGGGCTGCCTCGCGGCAGCCCCCGAACAGGAAAGGTCTATCGTACTTAGTTCGCAGGAATAAATGCGGGCATTTCGCCGGTGGACACATAGATACCGGAGATGTAGCCAATACCGCACGCATCCGCGTCGGCGTTGGAGCCAAGCCGGTTGGTGCCATGCACACCACCAGTCACTTCACCTGCTGCGTACAAGCCAGGGATGACCTGCCCGTAGATATCGTACACCTTGGTGGTCTTGTCAATAACCAGGCCGCCCATGGTGTGATGTACAGAAGGGTACTGCGCCAAGGCGTAATAGGGGCCTTTCTCCATTTTTACCATGGTTGCCGCCATCACCTTGCCAAAGTCAGCATCCACGCCACTATCGATATAGCTGTTGTGCTTCTCAACAGCGGCCTTCAGGTTCTCGGCACTCACCTGGGGGTGCCGTCCCTTAATGGCATACTCGTTCATCTTCTGCGCCAGCTCTTCCAAGGTCTCGCCCTTCATGACGCGGCCAGTGGACAAGCCCGACTCAAGTTCTTCATCCTTAGCAAAGGAGATGATGTCACGCGTGAAAACAGAATAGGTGGAAATGAACCCACTGTTGACTGCGGCGTTGGCGCAAACGTCACGGCGCTCGCCTTCGTTAACGTAGCGGTTGCCTTCGTAGTCAACGTAAATAATGCCAAAGGAGGGGCCGGTGAAGGGCCACACAGCAAAACCATCAAGCACACCGTCTTCCGGATTAGCAAAAGGATAGCGCTGGATATTGCTCATCTGGGTGGTGTTGGCACCGATGGCTTGCGCTAAATAGATGCCTTCACCAGTAGAAGCTGCTTTAATGTTGGTTGTGGGGGTATCCTCTGTCAGATAAGGCACCTGGGTTTCGCGCATGGGCACATTGGCACCAAAGCCGCCTGTGGCCAAAATGACGCCTTTCTTGGCTTCGATGGTCTTGTATCCGTCGGCCGTAGCCACTCGGATGCCCACTACCTTGTTGTCGTCATCTCGCGTACGGTAGATTTCTACCATCTTTGTTTCCAGCTGAATGTCTGCCTTCGTGTTCTTCAGCATTTCCAGCTGCAGGTTTGTAATGTCGCTGCCTACCTGGTTTTCGGTAACATACGTACGGTAGCCATAATGTCCGCCGGGACGAGCCAGCAAATCACGAATCTGCCGACCATTGTCCAACAGAAGATTGAAGTAGCCAGGGGATGCATACACCATGTCCTCTACCAATGGCAACATGCCCATCTGGTCACCGCCCTTGATGGTGTCTTCAATGTGCTTTTCAGCGGTGTCGGGCTCTAAGTTGAACTTTTCCTGTAGTTCCTTGGCGCGATTGGAGGTATAGGAGGCATACTGACCGCCGTTGATGGCGCTGTTGCCGCCGGTGGTAGACAGTTTTTCCACCAACACGGTGCTGGCACCTTCTTCGACCGCCGCATAGGCCGCCGCGAGACCTGCAAAGCCGCCGCCCACAACCACCACGTCATAGCTCTCATCCCACGCGGTGGGCACTTCAAACGAGCCCATCACAGGGAAATAGTCTGCAGCTGCTTCGGGTGCTTTTTCAGCGTCCTTGGCAAAAACATCCATATCGGCGCCCGCTTCTTCAAGCGCCTGTCGAACACCTTCAATGATGCCCTCCGAGGTGCGCGTAGCACCAGCCACGGTGTCCACCCCAACGGTCTGCTGCGCCACAATCGCAGCGGGGATTTTTTCCAGTGCCGGCCAGCCGGGCGCAGTCTCCACATGCTCTGTCACCTTGACAGACTCAATTTTGTTCTCTGTCACAGTCACTTCTACGGTCATGCCTTCATACATGCCTTTGACCGTTTTAGTGTAGGTACCGGGCTGCATGCCGGATGCTGTGACGGCGCCAGTGACGCTCAGCAACACAACCGTTGCCAACAGAAGGGAAACCAATTTTCTTCTCATCAGAGATATGCACCTGCCTTTGTTAAAGTAACGGAAACCGTTCTGCGAAGACTATAACATGCGCGTGCGCAACTTACAAGGCCTTTTTCTGCCATATATTGATAATTTATTGTCCCTATTTCTCGTTTAAAACATCATATGTACAGAAAGCATGCGCTTAGCCTTATCTCAAAAGGACAGTGCGGGCCGCACCGTGGTAATGTATTGAACATCAAGCTGCATCAGCGCGCTTGGGTCAAACGACTCAAAGACCTGCAGCTGTTGCATGGTGCGTGCCCAGGCGCGGCACATGGCCAGGCCGGAGGCGTGAAAGGCATATTTGTCCACTCCATCGGGATGGTAGACCTTAACATCCACGCTGTCCGCTTCGCGTAGGGCCTTCAGCAGTGCCGGCCCGTGGTGGCCCAGGCCCCACACCATGTAGCCGTCCTCGGTGGTCAGTTTCTGGTAAGTAAAGGTTTGGTCTCCCGCCGTCAGCGCTACCTGGTAGGCGTACAGCGGGGCTCCTTCACGCAGCAGTTCCAGGTACATCCAGGGAATATACGCATTGCCCGCATCTTCCCCCTGCAGCACCATGCCCACCATCAGCTCATCGCGCTGATCCTCGTGGTACAAAAAGCCTTCATACCGCCAGGCGCGCGCTTCATCATCATGGGCATAGCCGTTGAGGGGCTCCAGCATCTGCTGCCAGCCGTCCCCCACCAGCAAAGGGCTTTTCTCCACCGTGTCCTGGTGGTACAGGCTATCCGCGAACAGCAGCAAGTGCGGCTCCAGGGCACCCAGGTAGTCACTTTCCACCATGGCCTGGGCGAACTGCCGAAGCCCCGCCAGATGCGGCCCGACGAACTCATAGGGATGCGCGTTATCCTCCCAGTACAGCGTTACGGTGGCGTGCTGCGCTGTCTGCAGCCGTTCAAATAATGGAAGCAACGCCTGTCCCATGCTCCAGGTAGTGTACAGGTCCTCAGGGTCATCGCCGATGTCCAGGTTGGTATAGCCGAAATCCTGCCCGTCGATGGTGAACTGCAGGCGGGTGACCGCCACGGGCTGGTCCAGGTACGTATACTGTACCCAGCCCCACGGCAGGTCTGCCTGATCGTCCCTGCCCTCCGCCACCAGGCCGATTTCCAGCCCGCTCACCACCAACAGCCGCTGCAGCGTATACTCCAACCGCCAGCCGTCCTCCTGCTCGCTATAGCCGCTCAGGCTTTTAAACGCCGCAGGGTCAAATGCGGGTTCAGCCCCCGCCATGAACGGCAGAAGCATCAGAACCACCACGGCTAACCAGGCCCGCGCTGCGCGCATATACTCCTCCATATACCAAGGGGAGGACCGAACCGATCCTCCCCTCAAAGGGCTTACGCCCGGGTATTACACCGGCATCACACCGGTTTTTTCATCAAAGCTGGCTGGGTCCTGCTTCAGTTCCGCGGCTTGCCGGTTCTGGAAGAACTTGGTGGCAACCTGCGGGAACAGCGCGTAGCTCAGCACGTCTTCTTCCTGCTGGTAGTAAGGGGCAATTTCCTTGCGGTAGTTGTCCAGCTCCGGCGCGATGCTGTCGGCGGGGCGGGCGTCGTTCACCGGCTCGTCCCCCAGAATCTTCTTGCGCACGTCCATGTTAAAGGGTGCGGGCAGGCGGCCATATTCGCCGCGCAGCAGGGCCTTGGACTCGTTGGGCACCATCTTGTAGCGCTCGCCCGCGATGATGTTCATCACGGCTTGTGTGCCCACAATCTGGCTGGTGGGGGTGACAAGCGGCGGCAGGCCAAAGTCCTCGCGCACGCGCGGAATCTCGGCCAGTACGTCGTAGAAGCGGTCCATCTTGCCGGCCTGCTTTAGCTGGCCGATGAGGTTTGAGAGCATACCGCCAGGCACCTGGTAGCGCAGGGTGTTAACGTCCACCGACAGCACGCGCTGTGGGTCACGCCAGCCTTCTTCCGTCAGGCGGGTGGCCACTTCGCGGAAATGCTCGGCGATTTGGCTGAGCAGCTCCAGGTCAAGCCCGGTGTCGTACTCGGTGCCCTGCAGGGTGGCGACCAATCCCTCGGTCGCTGGCTGGGCGGTGCCGGAGCCAAGCGGTGACAGCGCGGTGTCCACAATGTCGGCGCCGGCTTCAATGGCCTTTAGGTAGGTCATATCGCCCGTGCCGGTGGTGTTGTGGTTGTGCACCACGATGGGCACATTCACTTCCGCCTTCAGGCGCTTCACCAGCGAATAGGCGGCGTAGGGCAGCAACAGGTTGGCCATGTCCTTGATGCAAATCAGGTCGGCGCCCATGTTGACGATGTCCTTGGCCAGCTTTACGAAGTAATCCTCCGTGTGCACCTTGGAGATGGTATAGCTGACGGCGACTTCGGCCAGCGCGCCGTACTGCTTGGTGGCCTTGACGGCGGTTTCCATGTTGCGCAGGTCGTTGAGCGCGTCAAAGGTGCGCACGATGTCGATGCCGTTGTCGATGGACTTCTTCACGAAGTAGTCCACCACGTCGTCCGCGTAGTGCTTGTAGCCCAGAATGTTCTGGCCGCGCAGCAGCATTTGCATCTTGGTGTTGGGGATGGCCTTGCGCAGCGCCCGCAGGCGGTGCCAGGGGTCTTCGTTTAGAAAGCGCAGGCAGCTGTCAAAGGTGGCGCCGCCCCACATTTCCAGGGAGTAGTAGCCGACCTTGTCAAGCAGGGACGCAACGGGCAGCATGTCTTCCAGCCGCATGCGGGTGGCAGCCTGGCTTTGGTGCGCGTCGCGCAAAATTGTATCTGTTATCTTAACCTTGGCCATAATAGCCTCCTATCTGTGTTGTTAGCCGAACATGCTGAGCAGGACGCCGGCCGCGATGGCGGAGCCGATGACGCCCGCTACGTTCGGGCCCATGGCATGCATCAGCAGGAAGTTGCCGGGGTTGGCCTCCTGCCCCACCACCTGGCTGACACGGGCGGCCATGGGGACTGCGGATACACCGGCGGAGCCAATGAGGGGGTTGATTTTCCCGCCGGACAGCTTGTTCATCAGTTTGCCCAGCAGCACACCGCTCGCGGTGCCAAAGCCAAAGGCGACCACGCCGATGACAATAATCATGAGGGTTTTGGGGTTAAGGAAGGTGGCGGCATCGGCTGTAGCGCCCACCGTAACGCCCAGGAAGATGGTGATGATGTTCATCAGCTCGTTCTGGGCCGTTTTGCTGAGGCGGTCCGCCACCAGGCTTTCGCGAATCAGGTTACCCAGCATCAGCATGCCAATCAAGGGTGCTGCCGAAGGCAGCAGCAGGGAGACCACAACGGTGACCAGAATGGGGAAGATAATCTTCTCGCGTTTGGACACCGGGCGCAGCTGCTCCATGACAATCATGCGCTCCTGCTTGGTGGTCAGCGCCTTCATGATGGGCGGCTGAATCACCGGCACCAGCGCCATATAGCTGTAGGCGGCCACCGCGATGGGGCCAAGCAAGTGGGGCGCCAGTTTGCCCGTCAGGTAGATGGCCGTGTGGCCGTCAGCGCCGCCGATGATGCCGGCGGAGGCCGCTTCCTGCGTAGTAAAGCCCAGGGCCTGCGCCACGATGAACGTGGCGAAGATGCCAATCTGCGCCGCGGCGCCCATTAGCAGGGACTTGGGGTTGGCAATCAGGGGACCAAAGTCGGTCATCGCGCCCACACCCAGGAAGATAAGCGGCGGGTAGATGCCCAGCTTCACGCCCTGGTAGAGGTAGTACAGCAGGCAGCCGGCCACGGTGTACTGGTACACCGTCATACCCTCGGCCAGTGCCGCGGCAGATGTGCCGCCCGCCACCATTTGCTGCATCAAATCAGCGGATAATATGATGGGCGCGCCGTGCCGGCCGTTATGCACGGCCTCCAGCATCAGCGTGCTGGTGGGGCCGTCCATCAACCCGCCCATAGGCAGGTTGGTCAGCAGCATACCAAAGGCTATGGGCAGCAGCAGCAGGGGCTCAAACTTTTTGACAACCGCCAGATAGATAAGCACCAGCGATATCAGAATCATGATGAGGTACTGCGGCTGCTGAATCAGCGCGATGACGCCCGATTGCTGTGCCAGTCCCTCCAACGTTTTGAGTATATCCAACGGGGAACACCGCCTTTCCTACGCGATTATTGCAGTACGATCAGCACGTCGCCCGCGTTGACACTGGCCCCCTTGGAGGTGACCACCTGAGCCACCGCGCCGTCGTGGGGCGCCATGATTTCGTTTTCCATCTTCATGGCTTCCAGAATGCACAGCACATCGCCCTTCTTGACGGCCTGGCCCGCGCTGACGCGGATGTCCAGGATGGTGCCGGGCATGGGGCATTTTACCTCTTCACCGCCGGCAACGGGTGCCGCGGGGGCGGGTGCGGCCACGGGAGCGGGTGCCGCTACCGGAGCGGGCGCCGCGACGGGGGCAGGGGCGGCAGCGGGGGCCGCGACCGGCGCGGGGGCGGCTGTGGCGGCGACTTCCTCCACCTGTACCTGATAGGGGGTTCCATTGACAGTCACTTGAAATGTACGCATATTCTTCTCCCTTTCCTGTCGCAAAGCGATCTTAGGTTCTTTTGATGCGGCGGACAATGAAACCGCCGGTAGGTACAGAGGCCTTGGGCTGCGGTGCAAGCATAACGGACAGCGCCGCGGTGATGGCGGCCACCACCTGGGGGTCCTCCCCTTGATATACCAGAGGCGCCGCCTGCACTTGGGGCGCTGCGGCCACAGGCGCTGGCACTTCCGCGGGCACTGCCTTCTTAGGCGTTTCTTTGACGCTAAACGCCTTGATGAGGGTGACGCAGGCAATCAGCAATACCAGCCCGGCAAACACCACCATCGTGCCGATGGCGGCTACCTGGAGGCCATGTATCCAAACATTCATGGCATTCCCTCCTTACAGCTGGGCCGCGGTCAGCATTTCAAGCGCCGCGATGAGGTGCTTGCGGGTTTCCTGCGGTTCGATAACCTGGTCCACCAGGCCAGCGGCCGCGGCGGCAAAGGCATCGGCACCCTTTTGCGCTTCCTTGGTGACGGCGACCTTGCCCTTGTCGGCCATTTCATCAGCGGAGAACGCCTGGGCGGCGGCCTCAGCGGTCAGGGGCGCCACATAGGCCGTGGGCCAGGCAAAGGTGATGTCTGCCATGGCTTCGCCGGCGAAAGATACATAGGCCGCGCCAACGGCGTTGCCGGTGATGACGGCCACCTTGGCGGTGTCCGCCTGGGCATAGGCGCTGAGCATGCGGGCAGATGCGGTCATCAGCCACGCCTGTCCGTCCTTGCTGGGCACAGCCAGCCCCTCGGAGTCGACCAGCGTGATGACCGGCAGGCCAAAGGCATCACACAGCCGTACCAACTTGGCGACCTTGTCACAGCCAAAGGCATCCAGCCGGCCGCCGTCCACCTCGGGATCGCAGGCAACCAGGCCCACAGCATACCCGCCCACACGGCAAAGCCAGGTGCGGCAGCCGGGGCGCCATTCTTTGTACAGTTCAAGCGCAGTGCCCGCGTCGGCCAGGTCAGCCGCCAGCGTTTCCACGCTCTGGGGCGGCACACTCAGCACGCGGTTTAGGTCTTCACCATCGGTGACAGGCGCGTAGACGTAGGCGCTGCTGGGCAGCAGGTCCACCAGCGCGCGGGCTTTCTGCATGGCTTCGTCTTCACTGCCGGCACGCAGGGCGGCAATGCCTTTGCTGGCAAGCGCTTGCGCACCGCCGGCATCCTTGGCGTTGTCGTTGCCCAGCACGGCGTTCATCACGCCCGCGGGGAAAGGCATCACCTGGCAGGCGCCGTCCACCGCGATGGCGATATCCGCCAGCGCCGCGAACTGAGAGGCGATGCCAACGGCAGCACCAGACAACACCGCGATGATGGGGCACAGCCCGCTGAGCTGCGCCAGCCGGGCAAACACCCGCGCGTAGGACGCCAGCATGTTGGCACCTTCCAGCACCATGGCCCCGGCGCTGTCAGGCAGCAGCACCACGGGCGCCGCGCTCTTTTCCGCCAGATCCAGGGTTTTGAGCATCTTGCGGGCCTGGGCCTGGGACATCGCCCCCTGGCCCTGGGTGGCATCCTGGGCGATGACAAACACCGGCCGGTCATTGACCAGACCATAGCCGCACACCGCGTTGGCGCCTTCTGCCAGGGCGTCCATCTCCACAAAGGAAGCGGGGTCAAGCAGCAGGTTCACCCGTTCGCGCGCGGTCAGGCGGCCCAGAGCGCGCTGTGCCTGTGCGGCGCCTTCATCACCCTGTTGGCGCTCCTTTACCAGTTGCTGAAGCTTTTGATTGCGCTCCGCAAAATCCATATAAAGTCCTCCTTTTCCGCCCCTGAACGGGGATGCATCCTGCATACAATAATAAGCCATTTACCACATTCGCCGCAAGGGTCACCATGTCCTGCCTTTGTGCATATTAAAACAAACTAATCCCGCTCATGCGTCTTTGGTAATACCATCATGTCCTTCAGCCGCAGGGAAGCGGCGTACACTGCGTTTTTGGCATGACCTTGCTGTACAACGGTATTCACGGCCTGGCGCAGGTCCTCCCCCGCCAGCACGCGGTCAAGCAGCCTGGCCTCCAGGCTGATGTCTTCGCTGGCGGCTGGCGGCTGCATGGTAAGCCCGACCAGGTCGGCAGCCAGAATGTACTCCCCCTTTTCCGCCTTGGGGTTTGCCTGAAACTGCTTCAGCACCAGGGAGACCGGCCCGCGCAGGGTGAGCTCGTGCAGTTTGGTCAGGTCACAGCTGAGAGATACTGGGACATCGCCTAAGGTATCCAGCATGGCCTCCAGCAGCGCCGCCACCCGAAAGGGCGATTCGTGCAGCACGGCGGTCTGGGCTTTGCCGCGCATGTCCTCCAGGAAAGCGCGCAGGGCCTTCTTTTCGCGCGGCGGGAAACCATAAAAGGTGAAGCTGTCGTTCAGGATACCGCTGACCGACAGCGCCGCGGTGACGGCCGCGGGCCCCGGCACCGCCACCACTTCCACCCCCATGGCCGCCGCTTCCCGCACCAAAAAAGCCCCCGGATCGGAAATCGCGGGGGTGCCGGCATCGGTGACCAGCGCCAGGGTCAGCCCTTCCTGCGCCATGCGGCGGGCCAGTTCGGCCGCCTTTTTTGTTTCGTTGTGCTCATGCAGGCTGGTCAGCGGCTTTTTGATGTCAAAGTGGTTGAGCAGCTGCAGGGTGCGCCGGGTGTCCTCCGCGGCGATAAGATCCACGCTATTCAGCGTCTCCAGCGCCCGGGGACTCATGTCCCCCAGGTTGCCAATGGGCGTCGCCACCACGTACAGCATAGGCCCTCCTACAACTTTTCAACAACGCGCAGCACAGCGCTGCGGGCGCGGGGGTTTTGCTCCAGTTCCTGATTTGTTGGCTTGATGGCGCCGCCCAGCCCCTTAGCCACGGGCTGTTTGCCGCAGGTGCAGATGGGCGCCTTGGGCGGGCATACGCACGGCCGCTGCAGGCTTTGGATACAGCGCTTGACCACCCGGTCTTCTATGGAGTGGAATGTGATGACACACAGGCGGCCGCCGGGCTTCAGCATGTCCACCCAGTCGCGCAGCGCCTGGTCCAGGGGCTGCAATTCGTCGTTCACCGCGATGCGTACCGCCTGAAACGTGCGGCGGGCGGGGTGGCCGGTGTCCTTGCGGCGCACGGCCTTGGGAATGGCCTTGTCCACCACGCGCACCAGGTCCTGCGTGCGCTGCAAGGGCTCCAACTGGCGCTGCTCCAACAGCACTTTGGCGATGCGCGCCGCCCAGCGTTCGTCCGCGTAGTCAAGCAGCGCCCTGGTGAAGGTCTGCTCGTCCACGGTGTTCAGCCAGTCGGCCGCGGTCAATTGTTGCGTTGTATCCATGCGCATGTCAAGCAGCGCGTCTTCGTGGTAACTAAAGCCCCTATCCGGGGTATCCAGCTGATGGCTGGAGACCCCCAGGTCCAACAGCCCGCCGTCCAATGCCACATCACCCAGCAACGCTTTTACATCGTGAAAGTTGCCGTGCAGCGCGTGAAAGCCGGGGTAGTTGCTCAACCGCTTGGTCGCGGCTTTAAGTGCCGCCGGGTCACGGTCGATGCCATACAGGGTGCCTGTATCGCCCATTTTCTCTAAGATGGCCTCGCTGTGCCCGCCGCCCCCCAGGGTGCCGTCGACAAACACGCCGCCGGACATGGGGTTCAGTTTTTCCAGCACGGGCGCCAGCATGACGGGAACATGATGAAACACCGCCGCGTCAGCCATCAGCTTTTCAGGTCCTTCAGCCGCTCTACAAGGGTGGTCAGCATCTGGCGGTTGTCCTGCAGTTTTTGCTTTTCCTGCTCCACCAACTGGGGCGGCGCCTTCTGCAAAAAGCCCTGGTTGTTCAGCTTCCCTTCGGCACGGCCAATCTCCTGCTGCAGTTTGTCCAGTTCCTTTTCCAGGCGCCTGATTTCCTGGTCGATTTCCACCAGGTCCCCCAGCGGAATGAGCACCTCCGCAGCCGCGGTCACCGCCGTGACGGTCTTTTCGTCCGAGGCCGGGGCGCCCTCCAGCAGTTCCAGGGTCGACACACCCGCCAGCCGCTGGAAGAAGCCTTCCGCTGCCTTGAGCGCGTCAGCCCAGCCCTCCTGCGCCCGCAGCATCAGCCTGGCGCGCTGGCCGGGCTGCACCTTGAACTCTGCCCGAAGGTTGCGCACCACGCGAATGATGTCCATGATGCCCTGCATTTGCTTTTCGTCTTCCGGGAAGCGCAGGCTGTCACCGCTGTCCGGCCAGTCCGCCAGCATGCAGCTTTCCTGCTCGCGGCCGGGCAGCTGGCGGTACACCTCTTCGGTGATAAAGGGCATGAACGGGTGCAGCATCTTCAGCAGCGCCGCCAGCACATGCTGCAGCACCGCGCGCACGGCCCGTTTGCGTTCTTCATCCTGGCCAAAAAGGTCTGCCTTGCTCAGCTCGATGTACCAGTCACAGAACTCGCCCCAGGCGAAGTCATAGATGGTCTGCGCCGCCAGGCCATGGTCGCAGTGTTCAAAGTGCTGGGCCATGTCCCCCGCCGCCTGGGCACAGCGGCTGAGAATCCACTTGTCAGCAGCGCTTAGTGCCTTGCCCTCCAGGGTTTCCGGGCCTTCCATGTTCATCAGCACAAAGCGTGCCGCGTTCCATACCTTGTTGGCGAAGTTGCGGGCGCCCTCCACCTTTTCGGCGGAGAAGCGGGTGTCGTTGCCCGGGCTGATGCCCTGGCACAGCGAGAACCGCAGCGCGTCCGCGCCGTACTGGTCGATAATCTCCAGCGGGTCAATGCCATTGCCCAGGGACTTGGACATCTTGCGCCCCTGCGCGTCGCGCACCAGGCCGTGAATCAGCACCGTGTGAAAGGGTGTTTCGCCCATGTGCTCAAGCCCTGAGAAAATCATGCGCGCCACCCAGAAGAAGATGATGTCGTAGCCCGTCACCAGCCCGACGAT
>CAYFSN010000059.1:0-12140 GCA_964345845.1 uncultured Christensenella sp. | reverse complement strand
AGCCTGGGCGCAACCTGGCCATCATCATTGAGGTGGCCGCGCGCAACTTCAGCCTAAAGCAGATGGGGTATTCCGCCGCGCAGGAACTGGACCGGCGCCTAAACGACATGATGAACAGCAAATTTTCTTCATAACGAGGAGTGAGCATGCATTACATCGGCATAGACCTTGGGGGCACGCACATTGCCGCCGGCATCGTAGATGAACAAGGGCAGGTGCTAGCCAAAGCGGAAACGCCCACCCTGGCAGAACGTCCATACCAGGACATTGTGCGCGACATGGGCGCCTGCTGCCTGAAAGCGCTTGAGCAGGCTGGCATGACCGCGGAGCAGATGGGCGGCATCGGCATTGGCATTCCCGGCGTGGCGGACAATAGAACTGGTACGGTCATTTTCTGCACCAACCTGGGCTGGCACGATGTGCCCCTGCGCGATGAACTGCAGCAGTATATCAACCTGCCCGTGCTGATTGATAATGACGCCACCGTGGCAGGCTACGCGGAGAGCGTCGCCGGGGTCAGCAAGGACGTTCGCTCCAGCGTGTTTCTAACGCTGGGCACCGGGGTAGGCGGCGGCATCGTCATCGACGGCAAACCCTGGACCGGCGCCCATGGCGTGGCCAGCGAAATAGGCCACATCACCATGCAGATGATAGACGGCATTCCCTGCACCTGCGGCAAGAACGGCTGCCTGGAGCGCTATTGCTCCGCCACGGCGCTTATCCGCATGGCGCGGGAGCGTTGCCAGAGCGAGCCTGGCTGTGCAATCATGCGCGCGGCGAATGGAGACGCAAAGAACATCAACGGCCGCATCATCATCGACCTGGCCAAAGAAGGGGACCAACTGGCGCTGGCGGTGTTTCACGAGTATGCGAAATACCTCGCCATCGCCATCAACAGCATCGTCTCCTTCCTGGACCCGGACATGGTTGTGCTGGGCGGCGGCATCAGCCACGCGGGCGACTTCTTGTTGGACGCCATCCGCGCAAAGATACCGGACTACCTGATGTTCCGCACCCTGCCATTCTCCGAGGTGGCGCTGGCAAGCCTGGGTAACGCGGCCGGCATCATTGGTGCTGCGCATCTATGCAGGCTTGGCCAGGACTACTCCAACATCACCGTTTAACTTTTTAGACCAGAGAGGAACATCATGGAACACCGCCTGATATCACACTTGTACAACGACGCTGGCCGAGACGGCGACACCATCACCGTCAGCGGTTGGGTGCGCACCCTCAGAGACAGCAAGGCCTTTGCCTTTATCGAGCTCAATGACGGCAGCAGCTTCAAAAACCTGCAGATTGTCTGCGATGAAAGCCTGGAAAACTTCAAAGAAGTCACCAAGGCAACCCTGGGCAGCGCGCTGGTGGTCACCGGCACCCTGGTGCTGACCCCGGGCATGAAGCAGCCCTTTGAGTTAAAAGCCACCCAGGTGGTCATCGAGGGCATGAGCGCGGCGGACTACCCGCTGCAAAAAAAGCGCCATACCTTTGAGTACCTGCGCACCATCGCCCACCTGCGCCCGCGCACCAACACATTCTACGCGGTGTTTCGCATCCGCTCGCTGGCGGCCCAGGCCGTCCACGCGTACCTGGCCAGCAAGGGCTTTGTGTATGTGCACACCCCCATCATCACCACGTCGGACGCAGAAGGTGCTGGCGAGATGTTCCAGGTGACGACGCTTGATGTGGACAACCCGCCCAAGACAGAGGCCGGCGAGGTGGACTACAAAGAAGACTTCTTTGGCAAGCACGCGTCGCTGACCGTGTCCGGCCAGCTGAATGTCGAAGCCTACTGCATGGCTTTCCGCAACGTATGTGCCGTTGGCCCCACCTTCCGCGCGGATAACAGCACCACCGCCCGTCACGCGGCCGAGTTTTGGATGATTGAACCAGAAATTGCCTTTGCGGACCTGAATGACAACATGGCGCTGCAGGAAGACATGATTCGTTCTGTCATCGCCGAAGTGCTGACGCAGGCGCCGGATGAAATGGATTTCCTGAACCGTTTCGTGGACAAAGAACTGCTTAACCGCTTAACCCTGGTGCGCGACAGCGACTTTGCCCGCTGCACCTACACCGAGGCGGTCGAAATACTAAAGGCGTCCGGCCAGCAGTTTGAGTACCCCGTATCCTGGGGCATCGACCTGCAGACCGAGCATGAGCGCTACCTGACGGAAACCCACTTCAAGCGCCCGGTGTTCGTGTACAACTACCCCAAGGACATCAAGGCCTTCTACATGCGCATGAACGAAGACCAAAAGACCGTTGCCGCGGTCGACCTGTTGGTGCCCGGCATTGGAGAAATGGTGGGCGGCAGTCAGCGCGAAGAGCGCTATGACAAGCTGATGGCCCGCATCGATGAGATGGGGCTACAGCCGGAAGCCTACACCTGGTACACCGACCTGCGCCGCTTTGGCACCGTCAAGCACGCGGGCTTTGGCATTGGTTTTGAGCGCCTGGTGATGTACCTGACCGGCATCTCCAACATACGCGATGTGCTGCCCTTCCCCCGCACCGCGGGCCACGCAGAGTTCTAATAACACTAAAATAGCAGACGCCCCATCCGGTTGGATGGGGCGCCTTTGTGTATCCTTTCGGTTACTGCGTCATCTCAGCGTCGCGCACAAGCAGATAGCCGTGGTAGGTGTTGGGCGCCATGCCCTCCACCATCAGGCTCAGTTCCTCCGGAAAGGCCTGTAGGTCAAATGAAGCTGTGCTTGTAATAACACCATCCTCAAGGGTGATGGCCCCACCAGCCGTGCCGTGTTCGATGGGCCTGCCGTTGCGGTCGAAGTAGGAAATGCGCGGGTAGGACCATTCCTGCTGCCACTCGGCAGCCGCAGCCTCGTCCTCAAAACGATAGGCCGTTTCATAATACATGGTCAGCGGCGCCTTAATCAGCTTGATGCTGTCCACGATGATTTTGGAGCCGGGAATGTGCTTCCCAACAGTGAACACCTTTTCTTCTGTGGGCATCACGTCCAGAACAAAGGTGTGGCTCTGTCTTTCGATTTCCCCCATGCCGTCCCTTGTGCGCTCAAACATCGCCGCTTCCAGGTTAATGGTCACTTGCTTTTCTGTGGTTGGGCTGGCGAACTCATATATCATGCGCAGCCTGCCGTCCTTGTCCAGGCTGGTGATGCCGCTGCCGTCACCGCGAGGGGCACCCTCTGTGGTGAAGTCAAACGTAGCCGCCATCAGCCTGCCTCGTCCATCGCCTGTTGGTAGGTCTGGGTCCACTGGTCTTCCGTATCAATGACCATGGGGTCATCCAGTTCGGTCACTTCATCGGCAAGAAGCACATGGGCGTCCTGCTTTGGCACGACACTGGCCGAGATGTACGTGCGGTAGCCGTCCGCCACCGCCTGGTCGATGGTGAAGGTGGCCGTCTCAAAGTCAAAGGTGTGGATGGGTGTGTCCATGGCAACCAGCGCCTGGGTTTCTTCGTTCAGGTGAATGCCATAATAGCGCTTGTACAGGTCGCTGAACACATTGCCGCTCAGCTCCGCGGCCAGGGCTGCCGTACTCAGCAGCGCAGCCGCAATGGCCACCGCCAATCCGGCGGATACTCGCTTTTTCATGGGTTCCTCTCTTTCGTTCGCCTTCCTCAGCACCTTGCGCAGGTCGGCCTCGTTCATGTTCAGACCGGAGAGGCGGCGGTTCAGGGCGTTTTTCAGTTCAGTCTTCATTGTGATACCACCTCTCCAGCATGGGTTTGAGCATCTGCTGTGCCCGCCTGAGGCGGGAGTAGACGCTGGCGGGTTTCAGGTTCAGAATGGCAGCGATGTCGCTGACCGGAAGGTCCTGGTAGTAGTGCAGCAGAATGGTTTCCCGATATCGGTAGGGCAGTTTCATCACCGCCCGGGTCAGGGTATCGTCCAGTTCTTGAAAGGGAACGCTGGGTTCGGGGATGTCATCCAGGGAGACCTGCATGCTGCGCGCCTTAAACCAGCGCCTGCGGCGATAGTCCCGGCAGGTATTGACCGCGATGGTGCTCAGCCAGGTCTTTTCACTGCTGTCGTTGCGGAATGCAGGCCAAGCCTTGTAGGCCTTCACAAAGCAGTCCTGCGCGGCCTCCTCGGCCAACTCCCTGTCATTGAGGGAGACATAGCACAGCCGAAGGATGTAGGTGCCGTAGGTCATCATCAAATGTTCGATGACCTCCTCCACCTCGCTGTTCGGTACCAGAACAGTCAGCATGCTTTTCTCACCTCCCTCTGCCAGTATAGACGCAGAAGATACGGAAATGTATGCAAATGTGCGAAAGTTGGCGATACACAATTCGTTTTTCTTGTGGCGCAAAGGACTGCCTTTGTTGACAGACGGATACGCCCCCGATAGTATGCACAGTAATATGAGGAGACAGAAAGGCTAAACCCACCATGAGCAACATCGTCATCGCGGGCTTTGGCACCGTAGGCCAGGGCATTTGGCAGATACTGCAGGAACAGCGGCACAGACTGACAGCGCTGCCAGGCGGTGCTCCGCAGGTTGCATCGATCCTGGTGCGCGACCGCTTGAAGCAACGGGACACGCAGGTGCCGGAGCATCTGCTGACGGAGGATATCGACAGTTTTCTGGGTGCCCCAGACATTGAGGTATTACTGGAAGCCACCGGCGATACGGAACTGGGCTACCAGCTGGTTGCACGCGCCATGCGGCAGGGCATCCACGTGGTGACCGCCAGCAAGGCGCTGGTCAGCGCCCACATGGAAGAACTGCATAGGCTGGCGGAACAGCACAGCGTGCACTTTCTGTATGAAGCCAGTGTGGGCGGCGGCACGCCGCTGATAAAACCGCTGAAGGACCTGCCGTGGCTTGGTGAAGTCACCAGCCTGCGCGGCATCATCAATGGGTCGTGCAACTTCATCCTGGATGCCATGACCCGGCAAGGCAAAACGTTTTCCGATGTCACCGCGGAGGCCCAGCGCCTTGGCTACCTGGAAGCGGACGCCGATGCCGACCTGCTTGGGTGGGACGCACGCCGTAAACTGCGAATCCTCAGCACGTTAGCCTTTCAGGGCATGGTGCAGGAAGCGGACATCCCCTGCGCGGGTATCAGCCGCATCACAGCGGAAGACATTTCAGCGCTTAGCAGCGCCGGCTACACCGTCAAGCTGCTTGGCAGTGCCCGCTGCACTGGAAAAATCATCGTTGCATCGGTATTCCCCCATGCTTTGGCGGCAAACGATGTGCTGGCCGGGGTTGGGGATGCGTATAATTATGTGGAGGTTGAGGGCGCGTACTTTGACACGGTCGGCTTCTTTGGCAGCGGCGCCGGGCGCTACCCCACAGCGCACGCCATGGTAAATGACCTGGCAGATGTCCTGCTGAACCGGCAGCCTCTGCGCAGTCCGCTGGGCCAGGAATCCCTTCTTCCCACGGGCAACAGCCAGATGGCGCCTTTCTACTTGCGTGGTGTGCCCATGAACGAGGTGCCCGTGCGAGAGACACTCGAACCGGGTGTGCTGACGCAGGTTATGCCCTTGGGCGATGTCATGGATTTGCTGGATAGGTATCCGCAGGCCTGCGCCACCATGATGCCGGAATAGGGCAAACATTTCCATAAAGCCCCCGTGGGAGGTTTGGAGGGCCGAAGCCCTCCGAGTACAATCCGCGCCAGCGGCGTGTACGGTGGCGCGGCAAGCCTTTGCGCAGCAAAGGGTTTCCTTGCCGTCTACCGCCCGGGAGCGCAGCGAGAGGTAGACGGCGAAAGAGCCAAACCGTCGAAAAACCTCAGTTTTTCGACGGACTAAAACAGGGCGAAGAGCATTGCTCCTCGCCCTGTTTGTTTGAATGCGCTTATTTCGCCGCGTTCTTTCGGTTAATCAATTCCTGCACCGCGAAGCTGGCCACGTCATTGGCAAACTTCTTCGGCCCAAAGCCCGCGTCATAGCCCAATTCTTTGGCCAATTCGTGGGTGATGCGTGCGCCGCCGCACACCAGGATGACCTGGTCGCGCATTTTCTCGGCTTCCAGCAGTTCCACCAACTCCACCAGGTTCTTCAGGTGCACGTCTTTCTGCGTCACAGTCTGGCTGACCAGCAGCACGTCCGCGCCCACCTCGCGCGCCTTCTTGATGAATACTTCATTGGGTACCTGGCTGCCCATGTTGTAGGCCTTCACGTGCTTGTAGCGCTCCAGGCCGTAGTGGCCCGCGTACCCTTTCATGTTCATGATGGCGTCAATGCCCACCGTATGCGCGTCAGAGCCCGTGGAGGCACCCACAAACACCACATCGCGCCCCAGTTCCTGAGCGATAAGCTGTTCGATTTCCTCCATGCTCATCACCGGGGTTTCTACGTCCAGCACCTGGATGCTGTCCGGGTCGATGGCATGGGGCACCACGCCGTAGCATACATAGTGGCTGAAGTCCGCGCCCATGGGCTCGCAATCCATCACCGCGGGGTCCACAACGCCCATCTTTTTGAGCAGTTCCTTGGCGCACTCAATGCCCTTGGAACCCGCGGGCATCGGCAATGTAAAGGAAAACTGCACTTTGCCGTCGTTTAGCGTATCGCCGTATGGCCTAATGCTCATTGGCGCACCTCCAGAATACGTTCCATGGCGACGTTTAAGTAGTCAGCATGCTTCTCCACAACGCCGTCGCCGCCCTTGCCGCCATCCTTGGGCCGCCGTACCTCGGCGAACACGCCCTGTTCCAGCGCGTCAAACAATGTCTGCTCTGCGATGCTGCTTAACAGGTCGTGCGCCTTCTTCAGCACATCCTGCGCCCTGCGCTGGATGATGCCATCGGGCTTGAAGAACATCTCCTCCTCCATGGCTTTCATGGTGGTCTGCACCATTTTAGCGTTCTTGATGGCCAGGTGGCGGTCCGACAGGAAGGGGGTGTGAATGGCCTCGGTCATCATGGCCAGCAGCTGAATGGGCTGCCCGGTCATCACCGCGGCGGCGTTAAACAGGGTGTCCTGCGCTTGAGTCTGGAAGATGTTGCCGGTGGAGTGTTTGGTGGGCGGCATGTACTTCAGCGGCGCGTCCGGGAAAATCTCCCGCGCCATTTGCGCCTGGGCGATTTCATATAGGAAGCCGTTTTCATACGCCGGGTCAATTTCAAACGCGTGGCCCAGGCCCATTTGCTCCGCAGGCAGGCCCGCAGTGAGGGCAAAACGCTCGTTGATAAACTGGCTGGCCAGCACGGTGTGGGCGTTTTCCACCGCATCCGCGGTGGTCAGGTAGTTGTCCTCCCCGGTGTTGATGGTGACGCCCGCAATGGCGTTTAGGGACCTGGAGAAATACTGGTCCACAAACGTGCGCTGCATGTTGATATCCCGGAAAATGATGCCGTACATGCTGTCGTTGAGCATCATGTCCAGGCGCTCCAGCGCGCCCATAGCGGCGATTTCCGGCATGCAAAGGCCGCTGGCATAGTTCACCAGTTTGATGTAGCGGCCAAGCCGCTCCCCAGCCTGGTCCAGCGCTTCACGCATGATGCGGAAGTTTTCCTGGGTGGCCATCGTGCCGCCAAAGCCTTCCGTGGTGGCGCCATAGGGTACATAGTCCAGCAGCGACTGGCCGGTGGAGCGGATGACCGCGATGATGTCAGCCCCGGCATCCGCCGCGGCCACCGCCTGGGTCACATCTTCGTAGATATTGCCCGTGGCGACGATGACATAGTTTTGTGTATCCGGCGTGCCATAGCGGCTGAGGTACGCTTCCCGGTCGCGCCGGTTTTTCGCGATGCGCTCAAAGGAAGCATCCAGGTAGGGTTTGAGTATCGCCCGGGCCTCATCGGCCGTGGGCAGGGGATGCCCAAGCAGCGTGGCCTCGCCTTTGGCGATAGCGGCCGAAAGCGCCTCCACATCCATGCCCGTGGCTTTCAGCGCCGAAGCCAAATAGCAGGAGATGCCGCGGCTGAGGTCACCGCCTACGCGCACTTCTTCCACCATCAGGTTAGGCACGGGCACGTCAAAGCGGTCCACACCATCCACACCGCACAGGCGAAGCACCGTGCGCTCCACCGTGACGGTGGTATTGCGGTCGATGTGCCGCTGCACATCCGCGCCGATTTTCTCAGCGAATTGCCGGCATTCAGCGATGGTTTGCTGGTCCAGGTTTAACTTATCCGTTGGTCGCAATCGCATCATCCTCCAGTACATTCACAACAGGCAGCGCGGTTTCCCCACGCAATGCCGTTAAGTAGGTCTTGTTGTCAAACCGCCACCCGGCGGGAGAAACGGGGTTCGCCGCCACCGCCACCACCTGCACTGGCCGCAGCACCCGCATGGGGCGCTCCATCAAGAACAGGTGTCTCAGCAGGTCGTCATCCGCCACCAGAGACATGGCATCCGCCACAATCAGCCCGCATGCATGCTCCCTGCGCCGGGCGACAAAACGCTCGATGAACTGGGGCCCGACAGCCAGGGGCAAAAACAGCCATGCCGCGTCCGCTGGCAACTGGTCGAGCACCTCGTCAGCGGCACCCAGTACAGACGGCGCCTGGATGGCATGGAAGGCATTGTCCTTGTCCACCCAGCCCAGGCTGTCTTCATCGTTTAGATAGGCCAGTTCTTTCGGCACGGGCTTTAGGTCAAACCGCCGCAGGGTATAGGCGGCGTTCCTCACAACGCGCTCCATGTCGGACGACTGGTGCGCCCCCGCGATGTATATGACCGCTTCCCCCGCCGCCGCATGGGAACTGCGGGCAAAGGCGCCGTCCACCAGGATCTTCTGGGCGCCCAGGCGTTTTAAGGTGTCCACCACCTGCTCCATGGCCGTCACCGTTGAAGGGCCGCCCACCAGGCAGTAGCCGGGTGATTGTACCTCCACCACCAGTATCTCGCCCATGCCGGTGCGGATGCCGGTACGTTCCACCACCCGCCAGGTGATTTCCGAATGCTGCAAGCATTCCTCCGCTGTGGCGGCCAGGCTGCCCACCGGCAGGTGGATGCGGGGCTTGGGCAGCCGGGAAATGGCGTCCAGGTCCTCCCCGTCCAGGCCAATGGAGGTCACCGCCAGGGTGATGGCCGGCCACGCCTGTACAAGGGCGTGAAGCGCGGTGGTCGATCCAGCGTTTATGACGTTGCCAACCAGCGAGATGACGCCGTAGGGCGCTGTCAGTTCCCTCATTTGCCGTTGGCTCGTTCGCGTCGGTTCAGCCGCTTGGGCTCCAGCGCCAGCTGCTGACCAGCCAGCAGAGAGGCCACGCCATCCCGATGCGCTTGCTCGCGGCAGCCCTTGCAGTTGCAGCTGTCATCGTACACGGCAGGCTCGGTGTAAGTGGTGATGACGCCTTCATAGTTGCGCAGCACCGTGCGGGACGGCGACTGGCTGATGACGTATTGCGGCATCACGGGAATCTTGCCGCCGCCGCCGGGGCCGTCCACCACGAAGGTGGGCACACAGAAGCCTGAGACATGGCCGCGCAGGCCTTCGATGATCTCAATGCCCTTGGAGATGGGCGTGCGGAAGTGCTCAATGCCCTGGGACAGGTCACACTGGTACAGATAGTACGGCCGCACGCGCATGGCGACCAAGCCTGTGACTAACTCGCGCATGATGTTCACGCAGTCGTTCACGCCGCGCAGCAACACGCTTTGGTTGCCCAAGGGGATGCCCGCGTCCGCCAGCTTGGCGATGGCCGCGGCGCTTTCCTTGGTAATTTCGTTGGGGTGGTTAAAGTGCGTGTTCAGCCAGATGGGGTGGTACTTCTTCAGCATATTGACCAGGTCATCGGTGATGCGGCTGGGCAGCACCACCGGGGTGCGCGTGCCGATGCGGATGATTTGGACGTGGTCAATTTTGCGCAGCTCGGAGATAATCCATTCCAGCCGTGAATCGCTCAGCAGGAAGGGGTCACCGCCGGACAGCAGCACGTCCCGCACCTGTGGGGTGCGGCGGATGTACTCAATGCCGGCCTTTACGCGTTCGGTGGGCGACTCCTTGTCCTTTTGCCCGGCAAAGCGCCTGCGGGTGCAGTGACGGCAGTACATGCCGCACATGTCCGTCACCAAGAACAGCACGCGGTCGGGGTAGCGGTGGGTCAGCCCCGGGACGGGCGAATCTTTGTCCTCGTCCAGGGGGTCTTTCATGTCGTTTTGGCCGATGATGGTTTCTTCAATTATCGGAATGCTCTGCAGTTTGACCGGGTCCTTGGGGTCTTCCGGGTCAATCAGCGTGAGGTAGTAGGGCGTTACCGCGATGCGGAACTTATCCAGCACCGATTGGATGTCCTGCTCGTCCTGCGCGGTCAGGGGAATATACTTTTTCAGCTGCGCCGCGTTGACCAGGCGGTGCTTCACCTGCCACTGCCAGTCGTTCCACTGTTCGTCCGTTACATCCGGAAAGTACTTGGCCTTGCGCGCCAGATAGCTGTCATTGGTGATGAGCATATGTTAGTTTCCTCCGCCGTAACGTTTTTTGAACAGGTCATACAGACCGCGGTCCGTCTTGACCAGGTTCAGCGTCAAGTCCGCGTGTCCGAAGGTATAGCCGTTGCCGATAATCATGGTAGCGCCGCTGGCCACGCCCTCAGCGCCCAGGGCCGCCTTGGAAAATGAGGTAGCCATGGAGAAGAAATAGACGATGCCGTCATCCCTGGTGGGCAGTATGGTGGCCATCTCCGTGCCCTGCACATTGACCACGTTGATGGACAGGTTCACCTTTTCGCCCCCGTTGGCCTCCAGCACCTTGTGATATACCTCCAGGGGGTCGGTGGCATCCGCCATGACAATGGCATCGCACACCCCCAAGGCCTCCAGTTCGGCGGTCTCCTGCGGGTCGTAGCAGACACCGATGACCCGCCCCTTGTCGCCAGCGTTGCGCTTGGCTTGCGTGGCGCACAGCACGCCGCTTTTGCCGGACGCGCCCAGAATCATAACGCTGTCGCCGGGCTTCACCAGCTTGTTTACCTGCGCCGGCGCGCCCGCCACATCCAGCGCCGACAAGGCCACCTTCTGGTCCATGTCATCCGGGATGCGGGCCCAGATGCCCGTTTCAAACAGGATGGCGTCCGCCTCCACGTCCACCTGGTCACTGTCCAGGTGAATGGCCTTGATTCTGCGGATGTTCAGCGGCGTCAGCGACAGGGACACCAGCGTGGCGATGCGGTCGCCGGGCTTGGCGTCGCCGGGAAAATCCGGCCCCACATCCTTCACCGTGCCCAGCAGCATGCCGCCGGAGCCGGTGACCGGGTTTTGCAGCTTGCCCCGCTCGGCAACAATATCCAGAATCATCTGCGCCATGCGGTCGGTGTCGCCGCCGCAGGCCTGGGTGATTTGGGTAAAGGAAGCGGAGTCCACGTTCAACGTGTCCACAGCGATGAGCATTTCATTGCGCTGCATGGGCATGGTGTTGTCAATTTTCCTGGCCGCCTGGGGCAGGGTACCCTTTGATTCCACCACCCGGTGCGTGCCATAGGGGCACGGTGTTATCTGCTGCATTCAGACCTCCACTCTCAATATCCGCCGTGCTTCGGCGGGTGTCGCGATGGCGCGCCCGCGGGCGTTGGCCATGTCTGCCACTTTTTTGACCAGTTCGGCGTTTGACTTTGCCAGCACGCCCTTTTCCAGGTACAGGTTGTCTTCAAACCCCACCCGCACGTGCCCGCCGTCTTCAATGGCCAGGTGAGCCAGCGGAAACTCATAGCGTCCCACACCGGCGACTGAATAGGTGGCGTCTTCCGGGATGCTGCCGCGCAGGAACTCAAAGTCCCGCTGTTCGCCGGTCATGCCGCCGTTTACGCCCAGCACAAAGCTGAAGTGCAGAGGCCCTGTAATATAGCCGCGCTTGTGCAGCCGCAGGGCCATGTCCACATGACCTTTTTCAAAGCACTCCAGTTCCTTCATGATGCCGCGGCTTTGAATGCCCTCGGCAAAGGCGATGATGTCGTTTTCTGTGTTCACAAATATCTCATCGCCGCCAAAGTTCAGCGTGCCGCAGTCCAGCGTGGCCATCTCCGGGTTCAGGGTGAGGGGCGCCATACGCTCCTCACGGGACATGCCGGTAGCGCCGCCGGTGGATACCTGCAAAATGGCGTCCGGCACAGCCGCGCGGATGGCATCCAGCACTTCCTTATAACGCGCGGCATCCTGGGTGGGCGTGCCGTCATCGCGCCTGACATGCACATGAAGTATGGCCGCGCCGGCCTCCACCGCGCCGCGGGCTGATTCCACCATTTCCTC
>CAYFSN010000058.1:2053-12197 GCA_964345845.1 uncultured Christensenella sp. | reverse complement strand
TGGTTATACAGGTAGACCATGGGCGATATGGTGTCCACGTCGGTGACCACGGTGGAGAATAGCTGACTCCACACGAAAAAGCCAACCGAGGAAATGGACCACATGGTGATGTTGGTCTTCAGCACGCCCCGCAGCAGCGGCCAGGTGATGTGGCGGAACTGCCCCAGCAGGCTGGCCCCGTCAATGGAGGAGGCCTCATAATACTCTGCCGGGATTTTTTCAATGCCCGAGGAAAAAATAAGCATATGGTAGCCCACCATGCCAAAGCAATAGGCAAATAGCAGCGCCCAGAACTTGTTGCCGGGGGCTGTCCACTCCGTCATGCCCAGGCTTTCCAGCCCGATGGACTTGAAAAACGTGCTGAGCAGGCCAAAGCGCGGGTTGTACACAAACTGCAGCCACATGGTGGCCAGCGCTACGGCGGAAATAATGTTGGGCAGATAAATCACAGCGCGGTAGAACTTCTTGAAGCGGATGCCGGAGTTGAGCACCATAGCGAACATCAGCCCCAGGCCCAGCACAACGGCGCCGCCGATGGCCCAGATGCGCAGCAGGTTCCACATGGACATGCGAAACAGGCTGGTGTTGGCCAGTTTGATGTAGTTGTCTACCCCGACAAAAGCCCAGGCGTCAACGCCGGAGGTCAGGTTCTCCACATAGAAAAAACTCATCACCGCGGTGCGGATGATGGGGTAGACAAACACCAATGTAAAAAACAGCAGCGCTGGTGTCAGAAAGACGACAATCATGGTGGTATTCTTGCGCAAGGGGATTCATCCTTTCCCAAATAACTGGTTCGGGTTAAAAAGGGAGAAACCGGGGCCATGCTGTGCATGGCCCCGGGGCTTGCTTACTTGGTGGAAGCGGCTTCCAGGTTGGCAACGAATTCTTCAGCGGTGATGGTGCCGGAGCACAGCTTCTGGAATTCCTGCTTGATGATGGGGGTCATGTCCGGGTTGTTCTCAATGCCAGCAGCCCAGGTGTAGCGCACGGTGGTGTCATCCAGCACGGGTTTCACACCGGCCAGCATGGCGGGCCACTCGGCGTTGTTGGCGTCGGCGGGGATGCCGATGGACTCCTGGGACAGCAGCAGGTCGTATTCACCCTTGGTGATTTTGACGATGATGTCAAACGCTTCCTGGGCGACTTCGGACTTGGTGTTGATGGCCAGCACCTGGGCGCCAAAGTTGGCGGCTTCGGTACCGGTGACGCCGTTCTCCAGCGCCGGGTAAGCAAAGGCGCCCCACTGGAAGTCCGGGCCGGTCATGGCCTTGACTTCGTTGGGCAGCCAGGAGCCATTCAGGTACATGGCGGCATCGCCCAGGGCCAGCTCGCCGTTTTGGTTGGTGGGCCACACGGAGGAACCGATGGTCGGGGAGAAGAAGCCTTTCTCGGCCAGCTCAGCATAGTCCTGGGCAGCCTTCAGCACGGCGGGTTCTTCGGCCCAGAGGCCTTCGGTCACGATTTCGTTCACGCGCTCTTCGCCAACCAGGCGGGCCAGGTGGTAACCCAGCATGGTGATGATGTAGGCGTCGTCAGAGGTGATGGGGGTGTAGCCCGCGTCCTTCACCTTCTGGGCGGCATCCAGGAACTCGGCCCAGGTGGTGGGCACGGCTTCGATGCCGGCTTCTTCGAAGATTTCCACGTTGTAGAAATAGGTGAAAATGTTGGGCTGGTAGGGGATGGACTTCAGGGTGCCGCCGGCGACATCGCGGGCCGCGCCCATCAGGCCGGCGTTGGCGGTGGCTTCGTAATCAGCAGCCTTGGCCAGCTCTTCCAGGTCCATCAGGTAGGCACCCCAGGTGCCGTTCACGCGGTCGATGTCTTCGTCAAACAGGTCGATGACGGTGCCGGCGTCCAGAGCCGGCTGCAGGCCTTCGCGGATGCCGGTGCGGCCTTTGAACTGCAGGTCAACCACGTTGCCGGTCTCGGCCATGTAGGCGTCAACGGCTTTCTGGATGACCTGGCCCTGGGGCTCGGTGGACTCCCACATGGACCAGTAGACGATGGTCTTGGGGGCTTCCGCGGCGGCAAAGGCAGTGATGCCCAGCAGCATGGCGGCAACCAGGAGCATGGATAGGGTTTTCTTCATGATGTTTCCTCCATAGTTATTTGCTTTCGAACCATTCGGTTCTCTGTGCGCATTGCTAGGATAATGGCCAACCGCGGTCAAGGAAAACGGCTAAAAACAGGACGATTTTCACATCGATGTGGAAGAAAATGATAGTTTTGAGTTTCCCTTTGTCCCCCCAATGAAAATGACATTTGAGGCCTACTCATGCTATACTAATGGGTACTGGGAGGGCCGCGGGCCCTGCCGCACGAGAAACCCGGCGGACAGCCGGTTCGGAGGAAAGTATGGCAAGCATCGCGATACTGACAAGCGGAGGAGACAGCCCGGGCATGAACGCCGCAGTGATGTCTGTGGCGCGCGCCGCCGGGCTGATGGGCATGGACATCATCGGCATTCGCCGCGGATATAATGGGCTGATTGGCAAGTCTGAAAGCCAGGAGGACGACATCGTCCACCTGTCGCTGGACCAGGTACTGGACATCGCCGACCTGCCCGGCACCTACCTGCGCACCGCCCGGTGCCCGGAGTTTGTGCAGGACGAATACCAGGAAAAGGCCGCAGCACTTCTGAGGGAGCTGAACGTGGCCGGCCTGGTGGTCATCGGCGGGGACGGCAGCCTGCAAGGCGCCCAGGCGCTGGCGCGCAAGGGCATCCCTACCATCGGCATACCGGGCACCATTGACAACGACCTGGGCTACACGGAGTTGAGCCTGGGGTTTGACACCGCCGTCAACGTCTGCGTGGACGCGGTGCGCTCCATCCGCGCCACCAGCCGCAGCCATGACCGCGCCGCGGTGGTGGAGGTGATGGGCCGCAACTGCGGCGACATCGCGCTGAGCACAGCACTCTCAACGGGTGCTGAAATCGTGGTGGTGCCCGAAATCAAAGGCTGGGAGATTGACGACATCGCCCGCCGCCTGGCCGCCCTGGTGGAGCGCGGCAACCACCGGGCCACCGTGGTGGTAGCCGAAGGCGCCTACCGCACCATGGCCCCGTTTGACCCCTATACCTACCTAAAAGAGGCGGGCAGCAGCAAGGAAGTATTTCCGGGGCAGAAAATCAACGCCGGCCTGCTGGCAGAAGTGCTGGAGCGCAAGGCCGACCACAATGGCGTGCGCGCCACCGTGGTGGGCTACACCCAGCGCGGCATGCAGCCCAGCGCCCGGGACGCCGCCTTCGCGTTTGAAGCCGGGGTCGTCGCCGTCAACCTCATCAAGCACGGCGAAAGCAACCGGGTGGTGGGCGTGCACAACGGCAAGGTGTTCCACATGGACATCGAAACCGCGCTGCAAATCAAGCCCTCGTTTAACCGCCGCATGTTCAACATGGTGAACGCACTGTAATGGCAAAGCCTGGAAATGACCGCCGCAAAGAACTGATGGCCCAGTACCGCGAGCGGAAAACCGATGCCGGCGTGGTGGCGACGATGTCGCCGGACGGGCGCTTTTGCCTGGTCACCTCCGGCGATGTGGATGCCCTTTGCCGCCGGGAACGCTTCCAGCTGGAGCTGGGCGGCCACCCCTGCAAGGCGCTTCAGCAGGCCTGGAACCAGGCAAACGGCGAAGGCTTTGACATCATGCCCGTAAAGACGCTGAAACCCAAGGAGCGCGACCGCATGGAACTAAAGGACGACTTAAGCGACCTGCGCGAGCAGGTAGAGCAGGAACTGATCGCCCAGGGCAAGCAGCCGTACTAAAGCCCCCGACACTGCAAAGACCCCCTTGAAGCCATCGCGGCCGCAGGGGGTCTTTGTATGTGGAGGGAATGCCTTTGGTGAATGCCTCAGCCGTCCCGCCGGTAGGTGCAGATGCGGTAGGTGTACCCATTGTCTGTCACCGGGTCTTCACAACTCTCCAGCCGCCAGCCGGGGCGGGTATCCAGGTTGGGAAAGTAGCTGTCGGCAGGCGCCTGGGCGTCCACCCGGGTGACGATGGCGGTGTCGCACTGGTCAATCAGCCGCTCATAGAGCTGCTGCCCGCCGATAAGGTAGACATCGTCCGGGTCCGTATCACGCAGATACGCTTCAAGCGCGTCCAGGGAGCGCACCACGTGAGCCCCTTCCACCTCATACGCCGGGTTGCGGCTGAGCACCACATTGGTGCGCTTGGGCAGCGGCTTGCCGCCGGGAAAACTCTCCAGGGTTTTGCGGCCCATGACCACGGTTTTGCCCAAGGTTTCGCGGCGAAAGTGCTTTAGGTCTTCCGGCAGGTGAAACAGCATGCCGCCGTCCTTGCCGATGGCCCAGCGGCTGTCCACCGCCACGATGGCCCGCACCGCTACACCGCCACGGGCACGGTGTGCCCCAGTTGGTGGTACTGGTAGTCCTCCAGCTTGAAGTCGTCCGGGGTGAACTGGTAAAAGTCCGTCTTGTCGGTGTTCATGACGAACCGGGGCGCAGGATAGGGCGTACGGGCGATGAGGTCCTCCACCACGGGCACGTGGCGGTCGTAGATGTGGGCATCGGCGATGACGTGCAGCAGTTCTCCCGGTACCAGCCCGCTTACATGCGCCAGCACATGCACCAGCACCGCGTACTGCGCCACGTTCCAGTGGTTGGCGGCCAGCATGTCCTGGCTGCGCTGGTGCAAAATAGCGTTCAACTTGTTGCCGGATACATTAAAGGTCATGCTGTAGGCACAGGGGTACAGCGCCATCTCGCTTAAATCCTGGTGTACGTACAGGTTGGTCATGATGCGGCGGGAGCCGGGGTTGTGCTTCAGGTCGTACAGCACGCGGTCCACCTGGTCAAACATGCCTTCCTTGTAGCGGTGCTTTATCCCCAGCTGGTAGCCGTAGGCCTTGCCGATGGTGCCTTGTTCATCCGCCCACTGGTCCCAGACGCCGGTGGCGAGTTGATGTACATCGTTGCTCTTCTTTTGCCATATCCAGAACAGTTCATCCACGCAGCTTTTCAGCGGCACCCGGCGAATGGTGAAAGCCGGAAACTCTTCCGCCAGGTTGTAGCGGTTGGTCAGCCCAAACAGTTTGACGGTGTGGGCGGGCGCGCCGTCCTGCCAGCGGGGGCGCACGTCGCGGTCGGTATCCCATACGCCTTCCTTTAGGATGCGTTTACAGCTCTCAATGAAAATGGTATCAGCGCGGCTCATACGGGTCTCCTTTGATGTGATGGGGCTATCATACCATGACCGGGCCTTTGAGGGTACCTGTCAGGCAAGGCCGAGGGCGCGCTCCGCCAAGGCCAGGGTTTCGGGGATGGTGCGGCTGTCATCCCGCAGGATGACCTGAAAGCCCGACTGCAAAAAGCGGTCATAGCGAGCCTGGGAATTGACGCGCATCAGCCCCTTGCGAAAGTTCTCCATGGCCTGCTCCGGGTGCTCCTCCCCCATCAGCAGTTGGTAGAGAAACTGCTTTTCCCGGTCCGGCCGCTCAAAAAAGCGGCGCACGGATACATCCGGCGGCGCCAGCATAATGAGCACATGCCGTGGGTTGGCGACCATCTTCAGCGTGTCCAGGGAGATGTTGGTGTCCACAAACACGGGTTTGCCCTGCGCGCAAAGGTCTTGAAGGATGCGCAGTTCCAGGGTTTCGCACTCCCTGGTGACATCATCCACCCACGCCTCGTACGCCTCCGGCGTGCGCGTGACAAAGTCGCGCCAGTCGGCCAGGTCGCGGGTATAGCACAGCGCGGGAAAGGCTTCCTTATCCAGTTCCGGCAGCAGCGCGTTGTGATAGTTTTCTTCGCAGGCGATGCCGCCGTGCTTTTCCGCCAGCAGCTTCACCATGGTGGACTTGCCGGCGTACGCATTGCCGTTGATGAAGTAGGCGTTTTCAAAGAACATATGCATAAAACTCACGGTCACGACACAACGAGGTAGTCTGCCCGCACCATCCGCAAAAGGCCACGCAAACTCTCTTCATTCCGAATTCCGCATTCCGAATTCCGAATTCTTCTTATTCCCCGTCCTCCAGCAGCCGTCTGCATTCCTCCAGCACCGCGCGCTCTTCGGCGGCCAGTTCGGGGAACTGGGGGTTGATGTCCTGCAGGTGCTCCAGCACAATCTGGGAGATGACCCAGCGCGCGTACCACTTGCTGTCCGCGGGTACGCAGTACCAGGGCGCGTAGTCGGTGGAGGTGTGCTCCAGCATGTCCTCATAGGCCTGCATGTACTGGTCCCAGAAGCGGCGTTCGCGCACGTCACCGGAGGAGAACTTCCAGTTTTTGTCCGGCTCGTTGATGCGGTCCAGCAGGCGTTCGCGCTGCTCGTCCTTGGATACATGCAGGAAGATTTTCACCACGCGGGTGCCGTTTTCGTGCAGGTAGCGCTCAAAGTCGTTCATCTGCCGGTAGCGCTCCTGCCAGATGTCGCCGGTGACCAATTCACGGGGGATTTGCTGGTTTTGCACCAGGTTGTGCACCCGGGTGACGATGACCTCCTCATAGTGGCTGCGGTTGAAGATGCCGATATCCCCGCGGCGGGGCAGCGCGCGGTTGACGCGCCAGAGGTAGTCGCGGTCCAGCTCCTCGCTGGAGGGCTGTTTAAAGCTGACCACCTGCACGCCTTGGGGGTTTAAGCCGCGCATCACGTGCTTGATGGCGCCGTCCTTGCCGGCGGCGTCCATGGCCTGCAGCACGATGAGCAGCGAATAGCGGTCCTCCGCGTACAGCTTTTCCTGCAGCGCCGCCATCTTTTCCAGGTTGGCGGGCATCAAGTCCTTCTCCGCGGTTTTCCTGTCCGCGTCCTTGTCGCGGGTGGTGGGGCATTTGCTTAAATCCACCTGCTCCTGCGGTCTGATGCGGTATTTCTGTATGTCCATATGGTTGCTTCCTCCCCGGCGGCACAGCCGCCTGATTTGCCTGGATTATACCACGAACGGCCGCCGCCGACACGGCGCCCTTCGGCCTGCCCGCGCCAACCGCCAGGCCTGGTTTAACACTTTGACAACATAATGTGCCTGTGCTATGATACCGCTGTTCATCCCATCCCTGTTAAGGAGGATTTATGTCAAGCAGAACACAAAAGAGAAGCCGGGCGAACCACACCATCATGGTGCGCGCGCTCAGCATTTTCCTGGCCGTCCTCATCGTCGGCGGCACCTTCGCATCGCTTTTACAGCTGTTATAACCGGGTCGAACGCCGTTTGGCATCCGGTTACAGAAATATTTTGAGGAGGTAGTCCCATGGAATTTAAGGATTCCCAATCGTACAAGAACCTGCAGACCGCTTTCGCCGGCGAGAGCATGGCCCGCAACAAGTATGACTATTATGCCCGTGCCGCCGAAAAGGAAGGCTATCAGCAGGTCGCGTCCATTTTCCGCGCCACCGCGCTGAACGAAAAAGAGCACGCCAAACTGTGGTTCAAGGCCATGGGCGAGTACCACGGCGGAGACAACGCTGGTGACACGCTGCAAAACCTGAAAGACGCCGCCGCGGGCGAGCACTACGAGTGGACGGACATGTACAAGGGCTTTGCCGAGACCGCCCATGCCGAAGGCTACAAGGAGCTGGCCGTGCGTTTTGAAAACGTCGCCAAGGGTGAGCGCGAGCACGAAGCCCGCTACAACAAGCTGGCCAAGCACCTGGAAGACGACGATGTCTTCACCGAGACCGAACCCACCAAGTGGCACTGCATCAACTGCGGCTTCATTTTTGAAGGCAAGGCCGCCCCGAAAAAGTGCCCCGCTTGCGACCATCCCCGCGCCTGGTTTGAGCGGATGGCCGAAAACTACTAAGCTATTTATTACCGTACACCGTACGGCAGCACCGGACAGCACGCGCTGTCCGGTTTTTTTGTGTGCTGTATGGCGTTTGCCTGCGGCTTATCCCCCACTTAATGCTTCACGTGCAAACCTTGACATGCCTGTGCCGCACCCGTATACTGACCGTAATACATATAGTTCGATCCCTGCGGCAGCAAACGCGGCCGTGATTATAAAAGGAGGATCAAACATGAAGAAACTGTTTGCCCTGTTGTTGGCCATGGTGATGCTGCTGGGCGCGGCATCGGCGTTGGCGGAGACAACGCTGACCATCTGGTGCTGGGACCCTGCGTTCAATATTTATGCGATGCAGGAAGCCGCCAAGATTTATGAGGCGGAAAACCCGGACGTGAAAATCGAAATCGTAGAAACCTCATCTGCGGACTGCGAGACAAAGCAAACGGTGGCGCTGAGTTCCAACCAGCTGGACACCCTGCCGGACATCATCCTGATGCAGGACAACTCCGGCCGCAAGTTCCTCAACACCTTCCCCGGCGCCTACTACGCCATGGACGACCTGATTAACTACGAAGACTTCGCCGAGTACAAGTACAACAACTTCACCTACGAAGACAAACGCTACGCGGTGCCCTTTGACAACGGCGTCGCCGCCACCTTTGTGCGCACCGACTACCTGGAGCAGGCCGGCTATACGCTGGACGACCTGAAGGACATCACCTGGGACGAGTACATCGAAATCGGCAAAAAGGTGAAGGAAGTCACCGGCCAGTACATGCTGGTCACCGAAGTGGGCTACAACGACTTCATCATGATGATGACCCACTCCGCCGGCACCTGGTTCTTTGATGCCGAAGGCAACCCGCAAATCAACACCAGCCCTGCCATCCGCAAGATGGTGGAAACCATCATCAAGCTGCGCGAAAGCGGCATCGTTAAAGAAGCGGTCGACTGGTCTGAGTACATTGCCTCCTTTAACAACGGCTCCGCCGCGTCCACCATCCAGGGCTGCTGGATTCTGGGCTCCGTGGTGCTGGGCGAAGGCCAGGAAGGCAAGTGGGGCGTGACCAACATTCCGCGTCTGGACCTGGAAGGCGCCACCAACTACTCAAGCCAGGGCGGCTCCAGCTGGATTGTGCCCGCCAGCAGCGAAAACGCTGAAGAAGCGGTGAAGTTCCTGGGCGCCATCTACGGCGGCAATGTGGACTTCTACCAGACCATCCTGCAGAAATCCGGCGCCATCGCCACCTACCTGCCCGCCGCCTCGGGCCCGGCCTATTCCGAGCCCCACCCCTACTTTGGCGGACAAAAGGTATTTGAGGACCTGATGGCCTTCTCGGCTGAGATTCCCCCGGTGGAATACGGCCTGTACAACTACGAAGCCCGGGACGCCATCCGCATCGCCATTGAGGAAATCGTTGGCGGCGCCAGCATCGATGACGCCCTGAACACCGCGCAGGACACCGTGGAGTTCCTGTTCTAAGTGCTGCCCCGTCCCGCGGCCATGCGCCGCGGGACTTTTTTCTTACCCCCCATGGAAGGAGGAACACGCCATGACCACCTTGACCTCCAGAACCTCCGGTGGATTGGAGCGCAAAACCGCGCGCAAGGGCTGGCTGTTTGTGCTGCCGGCCACCCTCCTGATTCTGCTGATGTCCTTCTACCCCATGGTGGAGGCCTTCCTGCTGTCGCTGCAGACGGGCAACGGCAACCAGCTGAAGTACGCGGGTTTTGCCAACTACGCCCGCCTGCTGCGGGACAACACCTATAAGGCAGCGCTGGGCAACACGCTGTTCTACCTGGCGCTGCAGGTGCCCATCATGCTGCTGCTGGCATTGTTTCTGGCCAGTTTGCTCAACGACAAGCGGCTGCTTGGCAAGGGCATCTACCGCACGCTCATCTTTTTGCCATGCGCCACCAGCCTGGTCAGCTGCTCCATCATCTTCCTGCAGCTGTTTTCCAACAATGGGCTCATTAACTCCCTGTTGCTGAACTGGGGGTGGGTGAAGGAGCCGGTGCCGTTTTTAACCAACCGGCTGTACGCCAAGCTGGTCATCATTTTGACCATGCTGTGGCGGTGGACGGGCTACAACATGGTGTTCTATTTGGCGGGGCTGCAAAACATCGACACCCAGGTGTACGAGGCCGCCCGCATCGACGGCGCCAGTGCCATGCAGCAGTTCACCAAAATCACCGTGCCGCTGCTGCGGCCCATCATCCTGTTTACGGCGATCCTCTCCACCAACGGTACATTGCAGCTGTTTGACGAGGTGCGCATCATGACCGGCGGCGGCCCCGGCAACGCCACGGTCAGCCTGTCGCTTTACATCTACAACACCACCTTTGTCAACGTGCCCAAGTTCGGCTACGCCAGCGCCATGGCCTACACCATT
>CAYFSN010000058.1:0-1953 GCA_964345845.1 uncultured Christensenella sp. | reverse complement strand
CACCTTTGTCAACGTGCCCAAGTTCGGCTACGCCAGCGCCATGGCCTACACCATTTTGCTGATGGTGGCGTTGCTGAGCTTTATTCAGATGAAAGCGGGGGAGAGAAAACAATGACGGCGAAGAAAATCAGCAGGCCCCGGGTGCGGCTGACGCCGGCACGGGTGCTGAAGCACGCGTTTTTGATGCTGATGTCCTTCATCAGCGCCTTCCCCTTTTACTGGATGATTGTCTCCGCCACCAACCCCACCGCGGAAATTATCCAAGGCAAGATGACGCCTGGCTCCTACTTCATGCAAAACTGGGACAACCTCATCGGCCTGGGGCGGCTGCCCACCGCGTTTTTTAACTCGCTGCGCAACGCCCTGCTCATCACCATCGGGGGGCTGTTCATCAGCTCCATGGCGGGCTACGGATTTGTCATCTTTAAGGACCGCAAGAAAAACGCGCTGCTGGGCATGCTGATGCTGAGCATGATGGTGCCCCAGGCCGCGACGCTCATTCCGCTGTTTCGGCTGTTCAGCCAACTGGGTCTGGTGAACACATTGCTGGGCGTTATGCTGCCGTCGTTGGCCACGGTGTTCCTTATCTTCATGTTCCGCCAGGCGGCGCAGAGTTTCCCGTTTGAAATTGTGCAAGCCGCCCGCATCGACGGCTTGGGCGAGTTCCGCATCTTCCTCAGCATGTTTATCCCCATCATGCGGCCCACCTACGCGGCGGCCGCCACCGTCACCTTCATGGGCGCGTGGAACGCCTACCTGTGGCCGCTGGTTATTCTGCAAAGCCCCCAGCAGCTGACCATGCCGGTGTATACCTCCGCGTTCATGGACGGCTATGTGCTGGACTATGGGCTCATCATGCTGTCGGTCACCATCGCCACCATTCCCACCCTGGTGCTGTTCTTCGCGCTGCAGCGCAGCTTCGTAGAAGGCATCCTGGGGTCGGTGAAATAACGTAAACCCCACGAACGCACGCAAAGCAAAGGGCCGCCAACTGGCGGCCCTTCTTCTGCGGATGCTTCGATTACGGCATAAGTCGTTCTATCGCGCGCACCAGCAGGTCCACATCCCCTGCCTTGGTCGCCCAGCTGGTCACAAACCGCACGGCGGTGTGGGTGTCGTCCACCGGCTCGGTGTCGTGAAAGGAGAAGCGCTGCCTGAGCTGCGCGATGACGTCATTGGGCAATATGGGGAACTGCTGGTTGCTGAGGGAATCGCACAGGAAGTTGACCCCCTTATTCGCAAAGGCGTCGCGGATGCGCAGCGCCTGCTTTTGCGCCCAGCGGGACAGCCGCATGTACTGGCCGCTTTCCATCAGCGCCAGAAACTGCGCCGCCATCAGCCAGCCCTTGGCCATCATGCCGCCGCGCTGTTTGATGTGGTAGCGAAAATCCCGCTGCAAGGCGGGGTTCACCACCACCACGCCTTCGCCAAACAGCGCCCCCTGCTTGGTGAGGCCGATGGTGAAGGCGTCACAGCAGTCGGCGAACGCCGCCAGGCTCAGCCCTTCGTCTGACGCCATGGCGTGGCCCAGGCGCGCGCCGTCCAGGTATAGCGGCAGCCCGTGCGCCCGGCACATGTCGCGCAGGGCGCGCAGCTCCTCCACGGTGTAGGTGGTGCCCAACTCCGTGGTGTTGGAAATGTACACCATGCCCGGCTGCACCATGTGTTCAAAGCTGGGGTCGGCGTAGTGCTGCTTCACCAGGCGGTCAATATCGGCCGGGTTCATCTTGCCATTCTCATGGGGCACCGCCAGCACTTTGTGCCCGGTGGCCGCAATGGCCCCGGTTTCGTGGGTGGTGATGTGCCCCGCGTCCACCGCGATGACCCCTTGATGGGGCTTTAGGATGCTGGCGATGACAGTGAGATTGGCCTGCGTGCCGCCGGACAAAAAGTGCACCGCCGCGTCAGGCTTCCCCACTTGCTGCCGCAGCCACTGCTGCGCCCGGTCGTGAA
>CAYFSN010000057.1:0-12297 GCA_964345845.1 uncultured Christensenella sp. | reverse complement strand
TGCGGGGGAGGGATTTGAACCCTCGACCTCCGGGTTATGAGCCCGACGAGCTACCGAACTGCTCTACCCCGCATCATGCGCCCTAACGGCGTGAGTATGATATTACATCATATCCCCAAATGTGTCAAGCGCAAATCATGGTTGTTTTGTACACCATTTGCTACAAGTGAATCAATGTGTTGCGGGCGCTGATACGCAGGTTGTTGCCATCATACCACTGCTTGAACCAGGGCGTGAAACCCCCTATAATGGCTGTGTCGGCTGGCAGAAAGCCAGCGAGAGCAAGGAACGATTGATGAAGTTGGAGTTTTGTTCGCTGAATAGCGGTTCAAATGGCAATGCTACCTATATCGCTGCGGGCAATGCCCGGGTGCTGATAGACGCAGGGCTAAGCGGTAAGACGATCACCGCGTCTTTGGACGCACTGGGCGTACTGCCTGAAACCCTCACAGGCATACTGGTGACGCACGAGCATGTGGACCACATCCGCGGCATCGGTGTGCTGAGCCGCAAGAATCGCATCCCCGTGTATGCGAATGCCGCAACGTGGGAACGCATGTACCGCGTAGTGGGGGACATCCCGGCATCGCAGCGGCGTGAGTTTGTGACGGGCGAGGATTTTTATGTGGGAGACTTGGCTGTGCGCCCGTTTTCCATACCCCACGATACGGTCGACCCCGTGGCGTTTCGCCTGTTCGCGGGGGGAAGAAGCGTAGCGGTGGCGACCGACATGGGACACGCGCCCAAGCGCGTGCTACGTGAACTTGCTGGCGCCGACCTGGTGTTGTTGGAAGCCAATCACGATGAAGAGATGGTGGAGCACAACCCGCGCTACCCCAGTTCTTTGAAAAGGCGCATACTCGGCAGCCAGGGACATCTGAGCAATATCACCAGTGCCCACACCCTCATGGAGCTTTATGAAACGGGTGTTACGCGGGCTTTGCTGGGACACTTGAGTGAAGACAACAACACGCCTGAGTTGGCCATGCAGACGGTGACGCAGCAGCTGGCTGACAGAGGCCTGCAACTTGGCCGGGACGTTTTTCTGGAGATGACCTGGCGCGACAGGGCCAGCGGGTTCTTCACCCTTGAGTAACGCACGGCGATTCACGCTGGCAGCAGTCCTCAGTTTCCTGTGCGGGGTTGCGGTGCTTGTGATGTTACTGTTACAGCCCCCGGCTGAGGATGCGCTGTCCTGGCCTGCGGCCTACGGTCTCTTAGCGCTGCAGGAAATCTTGCTGATTGGCCTACCCGCCTGGCTGATATACATGCGCAACCAACACAGTAGGGAGCGGCTAAAGGAATCATTGCATCGCCCCGAAGCGCTGCAAGTTGGGCTCGTCTCCCTGGCGGCTGTAAGTTTTACGCTGGCGTCCCTGCTGGTGTCCGGTTTCTGGTTAAGCCTGCTGCAAAGCATTGCCATTGAAGTACCACTGCAGATGGAAACCATTGTGCCAAAGAGCGGCGGGGAACTGGCAGCTGCACTTCTGGTAGCGGCGCTATTGCCTGCTGTTTGCGAGGAACTGCTCTTTCGCGGTCTTTTGTTTGATTGGCTGGAGCAGAAGTGGGGCAGGAGGCTGGCGGTATGGGTTTCCGCGTTTCTTTTCTCAGCGCTGCACTTCAGCGTCATTGGCTTTGGCTCCCTGCTTGCGATTGGTCTTTACCTGGGGGCGCTGCGGCGCAGATATGGTGGGGTGCTGCTGCCCATGTTGTTTCATGCGCTTTACAACGCCGCTGTGTTGGTGCTGAACACTTTGAACGCGAACCCCAGCCCGCAAGCGGTCATGCTTTGTGGTGTGGTGTTTGCAGGCGTTAGTTCCGCCTTGTTTAGAAAGGAGCGTGTCGCCTGATGGATTTACACGTAATTGGCTGCGATGGCTCATATCCCTCCGCAAATGGCGCCACAAGCGGGTACTTGCTCAAGGGGGAGCCAGACGCGGGCTGCTATTTGCTGGACTGCGGCAGCGGCGTGCTCAGCAGGCTGATGGCGCTCATGGACCCTGCCGAGCTCGAGGGCATTGTTATCACACACTGGCATAACGACCATGCCTGTGATTTGCTGGTGCTGCGCTACTACCTGCAGATTGCGGGAAAACAGATGCACGTATATGCGCCCGCCCATGAACATCCACTGCGGCAGTTGTGTGTGTGCAATGAGTTTATCTTACATGACGTTGCGGACGGCTTTGAGCTGGGTGCCTTCAAGATGACTGCTCGGCGGGTTCCCCATTCTGTGCCGTCCTACGCCGTCCGTTTTCACAACGGTGGAAGAAGCCTGGTTTATACCGGGGACATTGCCGCATGGGAAGACACGGTGGACTTCTGCGCCGATGCGGACCTGCTGGTGTGTGACGCCAGTTTTACGCAGGCACAATGGCACGAAGGCATGCCGCATCTAAGCGCGTATCAGGCGGGCCTGCTGGGTGCGAAGGCTCAGGCAAAACAACTTCTATTGACGCATTGCCCGCCCGTGAATGACTGGCGCACCCTGCTTAAGGAAGGTCAGCAAACCTATGAGCGCGCGCAGTTTGCCCAAGCTGGTCTGCGCGTTGCGCTGTGAGTAAGCGGGCATTCCACAATCAAAGGCCGCTGGTTGCCCTTGCGGTCATGTGGGGCTGCGGCATAGCGCTGGGTGTATGGTGGCGCGACATGCTTTTGTGGCTTCCGCTTCTGGGGTTTGGTCTTTCTTTTTTGTGGCTTCTTCTATCTAAAGTCGGGCATAGGCCCCTTATTGGTGCCCTTTGCCTCATGGCGTTGTTTGGCGGTGTGCTCAGGGGACACATAACGGCAAACCCATCCCTGCCTCCAGAGGGGCGCTACATGGTCAACGCAAGCATTGTTGGTAAGGTGGAACAGCGCGACACTGACAAACGACGCAAAGCATTGCTTCAGCATGTACGCCTAACCAGTGAAACAGGTGATGCATTTGCCGTGCCCAAAGCCTGCTTCACCTGGTATCCGCAGGATGCCTTGGATGCGTTGCCGCAGGATGGACAAGCACTTCAATTTTCCGGCAACATATACCACCCGTCTGGCCAGCAGAATCCCCATGGTTTTGACTTTCGCACGTATTTGCTGCAGCGCGGCATTCCCGTTGGCATCAGCGGAGCACGAGATATGCAGTTTGTGGGAGAAGCAGTTCCGGGATTCTGGTATACTGCCCGCGCATCCATCAGCAATCTATTAGACCAACTAATGGGGGATGACAGCGCCTTGGCCAAGGCCCTGCTGATCGGCGACCGGGATGATTTGCCGGATGAAACCAGAAAAGACTTTCAGGTAACGGGCATCGCGCATGTGCTGGCGGTATCCGGGCTGCACGTTAGCATTCTGCTGGCGGGGCTGGGCGCGCTGCTAAAGTGGATGCGCGTTGGGGCAAAAGGCCGCTTGATCATCCTCGCTGTTTTTCTACTGGCATATGCACGGCTGCTGGACTTCTCGGCACCCGTTGTACGCGCGTCCATTCTGGGCATTGTGTTGCTTTCAGCAAACGCCACACACCAGCGGGCAGACCCACTGACTAGCCTTGGACTCGCGTTCTCGCTGATACTGCTCGTTCGGCCCATGGACATTACCAGCATTGGCTTTCAGCTATCCTTTGCTGCAGTGCTCGGCATCATTTTGTTGGGCGACAGACTGGAGCATTGGTATGCTAAGGCGGTCAGCAAAAGACCTGTGCCAAAGCTCGTTGACAAAACCATCCGCGCGTTTCTGGTGACCGTAGCTGCCAGTGTGTTCACAGCACCCCTCATCGCGCAGCATTTCCACCAGGCAACGCCCGTTGGTTTGCTGCTCAGCCCGCTGGCGTGTTTGCTGGTCGCATGGATTATGATGTGGGTGTTGGCGGTACTGCCGTTGGTGGTTATCTGGTTGCCGGCAGCGCAGGTTGCTGTCTTTCCTGCTGTTCTCCTTAGCCGCGCACTGCTGTGGTTAAGTGACTTGGCGGCGTCATTGGAGGGCGGGCTCTTGCGTGTGGCTGCCCCTGGCGCTCTGGCGCTGGTGTGCTGCTATGCTGTGATGGTGCTGTTCAGCCGCTATGTGCGCCTTGGGTACGTTTGGCGAGCAGGATTGTCGCTTGCCGCTGCTGCCGTTGTTGTTGGGTTAGCTGTGCTGTCGTCACCACAGCAGCCCGTGCGATGGACGCAGTTAAGCATGGGCAGCGCCGATGCGGCCATCGTGGAGGACGGCGGCACCACCTATGTGGTGGATGTGGGTGCGCATGGCGGTGATGTGGCCAGTTATCTGCACGCTGAGGGCAGAACCATAGATGCTTTGTTTATCACCCATCTGCACAAGGACCATGTCGGCGGATTGATGCAGTTGATGGATGCAGGGGTACCCATCAAGCGCATTGTAATACCAGAAGGTGCGAAGGCAACCGCGGTGGAAGACAACAGCTTAAGCATTCTCCTACGTGCCGAACAAGCGGGTATTCCGATTGCGTACGCGGCCGCGGGTGATCGCTATGAACAGGGCAGAGTGGCGATGAAGGTGCTGTGGCCGCAGCGGGGCAAGGTGTACCCCGGGCGTGACGCAAACCTACATGCGCTGTCCATGCTGTGGACGCTGAATGGGCACACGCTGCTGACGGCAGGTGACCTGGATGGACAGTATGAACACTACAGCGCTGCAAAGGCGCAGTTACTGAAAGTTGCGCATCACGGCTCCAAATACAGCACGAGCGAGGAATACCTGCACGCAGTTCAACCCCGGGCGGCGCTGCTGAGCGCATCACAAACCTACCTTGAGCGCGCCACGGACGTGCTGGAACGCTTGGACGCAAGAGACATTCCTGTTTATGGCACCCCAGAACATGGAGCGCTGATACTGACCTTTGGGGACGATGGCCCCACCATTCATGGATACGCCGCGCAGGAGGGAAAATGAAGCGAGAACAGTTTTACGCGGAGATGAAAGCAGGAACGCTACGCGCTTGTTATTTACTGGAAGGGGAAGAAGAGTTTACCAAGCTGTCTGCCCTGCGTACGCTGCAGGACAAGGTGTTGCAGGGTGAGTTCGCGCAGCTGAACCACTCCGTACTGGAAAACCCCTCCGCGGCAGATTTGATTGCGCATGCTGAAACACTGCCGCTGATGGCCGACAGGCGCTTTGTATTAGTGAAAGACAGCGGTATGCTGGCAGGCAGGGCCGGTGCGGCGCAGGATGATGACAGCACCAGCAGCAGCGCCGGTGACCAGGACAAAGTGTGCGACTATGTGGAGCGCTTGCCGGATTCCGTTTGCCTGGCCTTTTTGCAGCGGGGGAAGGCAAGTGCGGTACGCAAACTATATAAACGCATCGCCAAGTTGGGCGGTGTGGTCACTTTCGACCCCTTAGAGCAGCCTACGCTGATTAAGTGGATAGCGCAGGAGCTGAAGCGCCATGGCAAGGTGATTGACAGAACAGCGGCGGAGCATCTGATTTTCGCTGTTGGCAATGACATGCACGCCCTGCACGGAGAACTGCAGAAGCTTGCGGCCTATGCAGGTGAAGCTGACGAGATCACGCAACAAAGCATAGATGCCGTCTGCATTAAAACGTCCGAACACAAGGTGTTTGATTTGTCCGACGCGCTGGTCAGCCGCCAAGCGGAACGCGCAGTGGCGCTTATGCGTGATATGCTGCGCGAAGGGGAGCAGAGGCTGATGCTGCTTGCGCTGCTGCAAAGACAGTATCGGCAGTTGCTATACGCAAAGATACTGCTGGAGGCGCGCAAGTCGCCCGATGTCATCGCCAAGACCCTGGGAGTGCCTCCGTTTGTCGCGCGCAAACTGCAGGGCATCGCCGCAAGAGAGCAGCTGGCCGATATTCGGCGTGCATATGACCTGTTGGTGGATACAGAGTTTGAAGTGAAGTCTGGCCAAATGCCGGAGGAAGGTTCGCTGGAACGCGCTGTTTATCGCATACTGGCATGGCAGGAGGAACGACAGGGTGCTTGATGAGCTAAATCGCATACTAACCCAGGCGAATATTCGGTTAACTTCAGATGCGCAGCAGCGCATGGAAGGCTATCATCGCCTGCTGATAGCGTGGAATCAACGCATGGACCTGACCAATGTACCGGAGGACCAAATGGCCGTGCGCCACTATGCGGACTCCCTGCTGCCGCTTGCGCACGGAGACTGGTTCCCTGACGGCGCCTCGCTCATTGATGTGGGCACTGGTGCTGGTTTTCCAGGTATGCCCATCGCCATTGCCCGGCCAGATATGCGGGTGGTGCTGCTGGACGCCCAACAGAAGCGCTGTGCGTTTCTTCAAGCGGTGGTTGATGACTTGAAGTTGCCCAACGTCACAGTGATGCATGCTCGCGCTGAGGGCGCCGCCCGTGAACAAACCCTACGGCAACAGATGGATATTGCATGCGCTCGTGCGGTGGCGCCGGCTAATGTACTGCTGGAGTATTTGCTGCCTTTTGTGCGCCTGGGGGGACGGGTGCTGATGTGGAAAGGACCATCTTTGCAGGACGAAATGTCTAGCGCCAAAGCGGCGCTTCATTTGCTTGGGGGAGAAGCCGAAGAGCCTTACGCTATGCCGCTGGAGGACATGAACCTGTTTGTCCAACCGGTTTTGAAGCGCCAAGGCACTCCAGCCAAGTATCCTCGCAGGGCGGGTATGCCGGCAAAGTCACCGCTGTAGTTTGTCGGAATGGGCAAAGGCGTGCATGCCAATGGATGCCGCAACCGCCAGGTTTAACGAATCAATGTCGCCGCTGTGCGCAATGCGCACAGCGGTTCCCATTTTCGAGAAGACTTCCGGCAACCCGCTGCCTTCATTGCCCATGACCAAGGCATATGGGGCCAGTGTTTGCATCACCGCAGTTTCAAGTGAAACGGCGCCGTCCAGCATAAAAGGATACAGGTGATGATGGGGGAATTGGGCACGGTACGCTTCAAAGCTGTCGTACTCATGCAAACGCAGCAAAAACAGCGCCCCCATGCTGGCACGAACGACCTGCGGGTCATAGGCGTCGGCGGCAGGGCGGATGACAGCGACATCGTAAAATCCAAAGCCAACTGCGCTTCGCAAGATGGTGCCAAGGTTGCCCATATCCGAAGGCTGGCACAGCACCAGGTGTCTCGCGTCGGTGCGCAGCAGTCCAGGTTCTTTGCGGAAAACGGCTGCCGCGAATACGTTGTCCTTTCCCAGGCGGCTCAACACCCGGGTGGCTTCTTCCATGCGGATATTATGTTCCTGGCACTTTATTTGCAGCGCATGCTTGGCGTCGCTGTCCGCAAGCTTTGTGTGTATCAGCACCCGTGTGACCAGTTCAGGCCGTTTGGTGACAGCCTCCAGCGCCGGAAACAGCCCCGGTGCATAGGAGTACGCAAGGTCTCGCCGATACGCTTCTAAACTGGCCATATATCCTCACTTCAGCAGCCTGCGCAGCAGGCTGTTCTTTCGTTCTGTGTAGGGTGGATAACGCAGGGGATTGTCGATTCGCGACCCCATCAGCACGCTTTTCTCGTGGGTAAAGCACCGGAAGCTGGCTTCGCCATGGTAGTTGCCCATGCCGCTATTGCCTAATCCGCCAAAGGGCAGGTGGTGGTTGGCAATGTGCATCAGGCAATCGTTGACGCACCCGCCGCCAAAGGGCACAGACCGCAAAGCGTTTTCCGCTTGCTTTCTGTTTCCTGTATACATGTAGAAGGCAAGCGGTGTCTCCATTTGCCGAATGCGGCTTAGCGCTTCGTCCAGATGGTCATAGGGAATGACCGGCAATATGGGGCCAAAGATTTCCTCTTGCATGAGGGGAGACTCCCACGCCGTCGGGTACAAAATGGTGGGTTCCATCCGCCGTTCATCGGCATGGCCGCCAGATGCGACCTTCTCATTTTCCAACAACCCAAGCAGACGCGCCAGGTGTTTGTCGCTGATGATGCGCGGCCAAGCCGGGTTGCCCAGTATATTTGGACCGTAAAACACCCGCCAATGGTCGCTGATTTTGCCAATTAGCTTTTCCGCGACGTCCCAGTGCGCCAACACATAATCGGGCGCAACGCAGGTTTGCCCGGCGTTGACCGTTTTGCCAAACGCGATGCGGCGCGCGGCCAAATCAAGGTCGGCTGAAGCGTCTACAATGCAGGGGCTTTTTCCACCCAGTTCCAATGTAACCGGGGTTAAGTGTTCAGCGGCTTTTCGCATGACCATTTTGCCGATATCTGTGCTGCCGGTGAAAAAGATGTGGTCAAAGCGCTCGTTTAGCAGCCGGTCGCTGACATCGTGCCCGCCCAAGAGCACAGCCGCCTGTTCCTTGGGTAACCACGCAGCAACCAGGTCCTGCACGGCTTTCGCCGTCTGAGGACACTGCGCGCTGGGTTTTAGGATGCACCGGTTTCCTGCGGCAATGGCACCAACCAGCGGAATCATGCTCAACTGAAAGGGATAGTTCCATGGGGACAGAATCAGCACCAAGCCGTAAGGCTCCCGTTGCACGCGCCCCCACGCGGGAAAGGTGGCCATGCTGGGGCATTTGCGGCGGGGACGCATCCACTGCTTTAGTTTCTTGATGGCAAGGTGGACTTCGGCTCGTACCAGGGCGAACTCTGTTGTAAAGGCCTCTGTTTCCGACTTGCCTAAGTCAGCGTGCAAAGCATGAAGAATGGTCTGCTCGTGCTGTTGAAGCAGCGGGAGCAGTTTCCTCAGCGTATCCCTCCGTCGTTCGCATTCCTGTTTCCAGTCGAACTCCCGTACATACGCGGCACGTTCATTGTTCAGGGCTTCGCGCTGTAACGCAACCAGTTTCGCCTCGTCAGACACGCAGCACCTCCAATAGTTTTAGCGCCATTGGCCGGCCATCTGTTCCCACTTCGCCCACCGGCCCCACGCAGGAAGGACAGCCGGTTTCACAATCACAGTGCGCAATCAGCTCGGCAGCGTGGGTGAGCAGCACATCGCGCATGAGGTATCCCTTCTCGGCCAATCCTATGCCACCAGGGCTGTTGTCATACAGTATGATGGTTGGCTTGTCCGTCATGGGGCTCTTTACCTGGTAACTGACGGCGATGTCATGCGGCGAGCACATCAGGTACAGCGGCGCTACAATGCGCAGCGCATTGCATATGCCCAGCATGCCGTTTTGCAGGCTGTCCTTGGGGTACTTTGCGGCTTCTTGTTCAGACAATGTCAGCCACATGGCCTGGGTGTGCATGTCTGTCTCTGGCAGGCGAACGGGGCCGTAGCCCAGGCTCTCGCCGGTATCGAACTTCATTTTCTTAAATATCTTCACCAGGCTGGTCACCTTGATTTCGCCAAATGCCGCGCGGCCTTCTTCCTTTTCTACATCCAGCAGGCTCAGGCTGATGTTCAGGTCCGCGTCGGTGTAGTAGTCCACCTCCACCCGGCGGATGAAGGCCTTGCATGCGTCAAAGTCCAGTTGCTCCACCTGGTATTGCACGCCTTCATGCAGGTAAATGGCGTTTTCGTGCAGCAGCATGGGTACGGCAAAGCGGTCCATTTCGCCCACGACGCGAACATTGGCGGGGTTGGTGATATCCATAATGAGAAAGTTCTCAGTCATGGCGGTGCGCAGGCTGATTTCACTGGCAGGAAAATCTTCCGCTGACCAATGCCACACATCACCGACATGCCGTAGGATGCCTGCTTCCTCCAGAAACTGCAGCATGCTGTCCGTTCCCGGGGCGTTGCCGAAGGCTTCGCCGTCCTTAAACGGCAGTTCATAGGCTGAGCATTTGAAGTGGTTCAGCATGATGTACAGATTGTCTGGGTTCAGCAGCGCATTCTCCGGCGATTGCTCAAAGAAATACTCCGGGTGGGTGATGATGTACTGGTCCAGCGCAGCGCTGGTGGCAACCATTATGGTCAGCGATTTTCCCTGCCGCCTGCCGGCGCGGCCAGCCTGTTGCCAGGTGCTGGCAATTGTGCCGGGATACCCGCACAGTATGCAGGCGTCCAGCGCGCCGATGTCAATGCCCAACTCCAGCGCATTGGTGCTGACCACCAAGTCCACCTGACCGGCGCGAAGGGTGCGCTCAATTTCCCGACGTTCGTGGGGCAGGTAACCGCCGCGGTACCCGCGTACTGTGTTGCTGTTGCCAAGGGAGTCGGCCGCTTGCTTTTTCAAGGCGCGGGTCAGTACCTCCACCTGTACGCGGCTCTTGGCAAACACAATGGTTTGTATGCGGTTTGAAAGCAGCTGTGAAGCCAACCTTCTAGTTTCACCCAGAGCCGACTTGCGTATGCCCAGCTGACGGTTTACTACGGGCGGGTTGTAGAATACGATGTGCTTCTCGCCGAGGGGAGCGCCGTTGTTGTTTATTAATGTAACAGGCCTGCCAATCAGGGTTTGGGCAAGTTCAGTGGGGTTGTGTATCGTAGCGCTGCAGAGGATAAACTGCGGCTTGCTTCCGTAGAACGCGCACAGGCGAAGCAGCCGCCTGAGCACATTGGCCAGGTTGCTGCCAAACACGCCGCGGTACGTGTGAATTTCATCGATGACAATATACTGAAGGTTTTCAAACAGTTTGACCCACTTGGTGTGGTGGGGCAGGATGTTGGAGTGCAGCATGTCCGGGTTGGTCACCACCACGTGACCTGCCTGGCGAATGGAGCGCCTAGCGCTGGCGGGCGTGTCGCCGTCATAGGTGTATGTTTTGATGTCCACGTCCATCAGCTCAATCAGCTCGTACAGTTCGCTGACCTGGTCGGCGGACAGGGCTTTTGTGGGAAAAAGATACAGCGCTCGGGCATCATTGTTTTTCAAAATGCTGCTCAGCACGGGCAGATTATAACTCATGGTTTTACCGGAGGCAGTCGGTGTTACGACCACAATGTCTTCCCCGCGGGAAACAGCTTCCCACGCGCTTGCCTGGTGGGTGTATAGCTGCCTGATGCCCCTTGTAGCCAGCGCTTTTACAACGCGGTTATCAAGCGTGTCAGGGAAAGGGACGTATTGTGCATCCCTCGCCTTCAGCACCTGCCAGTTGCTGACGTTGCTTTGAAAGACAGGGTCTGCCCGCAAATGATCTATCATTTGTTCCAGGTTCACATTGTCACCTCATTTCGCGATCAGTATAACAAATGCAGGAGCATGGGACAAGAACATATGTTTGTTTCGGTTGGGTGGTGGAAACACGCAAATTCATCTTGACAAGAAAGAATTGCTACAGTATCATATCACTTGCGTCTTGACGTACCTGGGTGTGGCGCAGCTTGGTAGCGTGCTTGAATGGGGTTCAAGAGGCCGGAGGTTCGAATCCTCTCACCCAGACCAGTGCCGTCCGCGATGCGGACGGCCTTTTGCATGTACATGCCTTGCGCAAGTGTGGTATAATGCTTCGGTAAGTTGTGGAAACGGCTGTTCACGCAGGTGACACAGTTGTTGCCTTAAGTAGGAGGAGTAAGCGAATGAGCCAGGGAATTGATCTGAAAGTATCCAGCCGTGAGCCGGAAAGCAAGCGCGGCAACAAACGGCTGAGGGGCGAGGGCATGCTGCCTGGGTCCATCTCCATCAAGGGAGAAGAGGCCGTCAGCCTGACAGTGCGCCGTGATGAACTGCAGCGCGCTATGGCCAAGGGGGGCATGTCGTCCCTGTTTAACCTGAAGATGGACAATGCCACCTACACCGCCATGGTGAAGGAACTGCAGAGCGCTCCGGTAACGGGCGAATTGCTGCATGTCACTTTCCAGCGCGTCTCCCTGACGGAAGTCACCCGCGCTGAGGTTTCCATCCGCGCAGAAGGCAAGCCCACACTGGAGCACAAACGGCTTGAGTATCTGCAGCACCTGGACTACCTGCCCGTGCAGGGTCTGCCGCAGGATATTCCCAACAGCATTGAAATTGAAGTGGGCGAGATGGAAGCCGGCGACAACCTGTATGTCAGCGACCTGGTCATGCCTGAAGGCATTGAGACTGACATGGACGCGGACCGCCTGGTGTTCACGGTCAGCCTGCCCCGCATCGAGGAAGAGCCCGAAGCCGAAGCGGCTGAAGAAGGCGAAGACGCAGACGGCGCCAAAGATGACGCTGCCGGCGAAGACGAATAATTACGACGGTATCCCGGAAGCCCTTTCGAGGGCGCCGCAGATGCCACAAACAGTACCCCTCCGGCACAATCTCCGGAGGGGTACTGCTTTACCGGATTTCGACACATTTTTCTATATCGACCCTTTACAAAAGCCTTGCCGTGTGGTATTATCTGTTTCGTCGCGCGGGGCATTGGCGCAGTTGGTAGCGCGCTACAATGGCATTGTAGAGGCCAAGAGTTCGAATCTCTTATGCTCCACCATGAAGGAATCCCTTGAATACTCAAGGGATTTTTCATTTTTTGTTCACACAAA